>JBPYEF010000039.1:0-6362 GCA_051985875.1 Hyphomicrobiaceae bacterium | reverse complement strand
ATGACCCTGCCCCTCGCCGAGACCTTGAAGATAGGCATCAACACCATGTTGCGCCGCACCGAACCCGCGCACGCACCCTGGGCGCCACAGCTCGATGAGCTCATCGACGTCGTCGAACAGGTCGACCGGCTCGGCTTCGACTCGTTCTGGTGCGGCGATCACATCGCCTTCACGATCCCTTTCCTCGATCCGCTGCTGCAAATCGCGCAGGCCGCGGTCGTCAGCCGGCGGCTGATCTTCGGCACCGCCGTCTACCTGCTGCCGTTGCGCCATCCGACCCCCGTCGCCAAGCAGATCGCCACCCTCGACCACCTGACCGGCGGCCGCTTCGTCTTCGGGGTCGGTGTGGGCGGCGAATTTCCGAAGGAGTACGAGAGCTGCAGTATTCCGCTCGCCGAGCGCGGGGCGCGCCTCGGCGAGTCCATCGCGGTGCTGCGCAGCCTGTGGAGCGGCGAACGGGTATCCCATCGCGGGCGCTTCTTCGCCTTCGAGGACGTGCTGATGACGCCGGCCCCGCGCCAGAGGGGCGGGCCGCCGATCTGGTGCGGCGGCCGCTCGCAGGCTGCACTGCGGCGTGCCGCGCGGCTCGCCGACGGGTGGTTCTCCTACGTGGTGACGCCCGAGATGTTCGCCAAAGGCCTGAGTACGATCGAGGCGGCCGCCGAGGAGGCCGGCCGCAAGCTCGATGCCTGGGCAACCGCCCACCTGCTGTTCACGCGCATCGGCGACAGTTACGAGGTCGCGCTCGATGAGGCTGCCACCTCGCTCAGCACGCGGTACGGCATGAACATGCGCCCGGCGACGCAACGCTACGCGGCCATCGGTACGCCGCAGCAGGTGGCCGAGAAGATCCGCCAATTCCATGCCGCGGGCGTGCGCCACGTGAGCCTCGACTTCGTCGGACCCTACGAGCGCCGCGGTGAGCAGCTCGAGCGCTTCGCATCGGAGGTACGGCCGCTACTCAGCGATCTGATTATTCGCCGCCCGTAAGCTGGAAGGCCTGTTGCTATTCGCGCGGGGTTGCCGCGCGCGGCAGCGGGCGTGTCGCCGGAACCGGCTCGGGCGGCACCAACGTCGAGTCGGATCGCGGGCCGGCGCTCGGCGCATAACGCGCCTTGAAAGCTGCCGCCGCACGGTCGAGATGCCTGGCGAGCGCGTCGTAGCGCTCGGTATCCCCGGGACGCGAATCATAGCAGGTGTCGCTGAACTCGGGCTTGGCCCCGGGCGTGCTCAGCAGATCGGTGACGGTTACGAGCGTGTAGCCCTGCGCACGCAGCCTCGGCACGATCAGCCGGAGCGCCTCGGCGGTGTGCCAGCCGCGCCCGTTGGCGTGAAACAGGACGATCGAGCCGGAACGGGCCTCGCGCAACACCGCGGCGGCCATCTGCTCTGGCGTCACGCTGTGCGAGGGATCCCCGGAAGAGACGTCCCATTGGATCGCCAGCAGGCCCGCATCGGCAACGGCGCGCAGCGATTCCCCATCGCAGGCCCCGAACGGAAAGCGCAACAGGTAAGGCTGGCCGGGCGGGAGCGAGAGCCCGGGAAGCTGCCGTTGGCGGTCGGGCGCTAGGCATTGCGCCTCGACCAGCTGACGGTAGACGCCGCTGTAGGCCAGCTGCGCACCGGCGATCTCGTCCTTGAGGCGCTGCCCGCGCAACAGGCGCAGATTGCGATGCTCCCAGGTGTGATTGCCGACCTCGAACAGTGGATCTGCAAGCATTTGCCGGGCCCGGGCCCCGTGGCTGACGATCCACTTGCCGCCGGCGAAGAATGTCGCGCGCACGCGAAGCGCACGCAGGTAGTCGACGATCGCGCTGTCGTAGCCGGCTATCTCGTTGGCGACTTCGCACAGGTCGAAGGTAAGGGCGATCTGCTTGACGTTGGGTGGCAGAGCGACGCGGCGGATCACTCCCCGCCAGGCGCTGGGCAGAGGCTGGTCCTGGAGCCGCCCGACGGGAAGCGGAGCGTAGGCGTCGGCGACGTTGCGCACGATCCGCCGTTCCTCGCTGCGCCCCTTAAGATCGGCCTGATTGAAGCATTGTCGCGGCGCCGGTGCTTGGCCCGCCGCTGTCGCCGTCAGCGACAGTGCGAGGACAAGCATCAGCGGCACGGTGTGCCCGGCTGGCAGCTTCCACATACGCCGATCCCCTTCGCTGACGTCGCCGCGCGAAGCGACTATCGTGGCGCGAGCGCCAAGCCCGATGCGGAATTGAGCTGTGCGTCCGCGCCTTCCAGGGCACGTTCGCTACCGTCCTGCAGGATGCGCAAGTGCTGTTGAGCGCCTGGCGAACCCGTAAACCTGCCATCGGGCGTGTAGGCGACGTACTCCCCGTCGGCGAACCCGACGGCGACGGCGAGCTGCTCGCCCGTTGCCGCATCCCAGAGTCTCAGCGTCTTGTCTTCGCTGACCGACGCCACACGCTTGCCGTCGGCGAGAAAGGCCACGCCCTCAACGTCCGCGGCATGGCCGCTGAGCCGGCGCACGAGCTTGCCGGTCTGCGCCTCCCACAGCAGCACGGCGCCCTCGCCGCCACCTGAGGCAACCGTGCCGCCATCACGCGCGAATGCCGCGCTCAACACGTATCTGCCGTTGCCTTCGAACGTGCGCAGCAAATGCAAATCACCGGATTGCCAAAGCTTGACCTTCTTGTCGCCGCCCGCCGTCAGCACGCTAGCGCCATCGGCCGAATACACCGCGGCAAAACCGCCCCCGGCATGCGCCTCGATGTCCTTGATCCCGGTCTTGACCGACCGATACCGCAGCTTGCCGTCGGCACCGATGGACACGAAGGTGCCGGTAGCATCGGGGAAGAAGGCGATGCCACGCACCGGGCCGTCATGCTCCTCAGGCTTGCCGACCCGTGCCTTCTTGCGCAGATCCCAAATGTGAACGGCACCCTTTCCATCGCCGGCGAGCACGTAGTGCAAGGGGACCTTGGGATCGAAGGCCACGCTGTAGAACTTGTCCGCGCCGGAGGTGAGCGTTTCGACCTCACCCGTTTCCAGGTTCCAGAGCTTGATCGCACCGTCCCAGCCCGCGGATGCGAGCAGCTTGCCGTCGGGTGAGAAGGCGACGGCGCACACCCGTTCGCGATGCCCCTTCAGGGTGCGCAGCAGCTTGAGATCGGCGGCATTCAGCAGGCGCACGAAAGTGTCGTCACCGGCGATGGCCAACTGCGTGCCGTCGTTGCCGAGCGCGACCGTGCGCAGCGCCCGCGCCCCGGCGAGGTCGGCGCGGATCTCGCGGGCCCGCGCGGGGACGGCAACGGCCGCCGGTGCGCCGGGAGTCGGGGCGGCCGCAAGTTTTGCCGGCGTCTCCTTGCGCGGCATGTCCTTTAGGGAGGCCTCCTTTGCGGGGGCAGTAGCTACCGCCTTGGCGCGCTCTTCGGCTTGCCGGATCAGCTGTTCCTGGGCGAGCTTCGCCTGAGCGACCTGCTTCTTGGCTTCCTCCGCAAGGCGCAGGGCCGCCTCTCGCTCCTCCTTGGCCTTGTCCGCCTCGGCCGTCGCCTGCCGCAGCTTCTCCCGGGCGCGCGCGAGCTCATCGGCCTGGCGCGCAACCTCGAGCCCGTGCTGCTCCTCGAGCTGTTTGACGGCGGCGGCCTTGCGCGCATCCTCTGCCGCCACCGCCTGTGCCTGGCCTTTGGCGGCCGCGGCCTTCGCCGCTTGTTCCTGCTGTAACTCGCCGATCAGGGCCCGCGCCAGGGACGCGAAATGCCCATCGCGATAGCGGTCGAGATAGGTTTGCAACAGAACGACCGACTTGGCTTCCCTAACCGTCGCCCAGAACGCGAGCTCGATATCCTTGTCGTACGGCGCCGCGGACCCGGCGTCGGTCGCGGCCGCGGGCGGAGCGCCCGCAGATACGAAGTAGAACGGCTTGACCAGCGCGGAATTCTCCCACGGGACTTGCCGGTTCTTGGTCGCCGCCATCACGTCGTTGCGCACGTCGATCAGCAGGCGCGAGAGATCTTCGCTTGCTGCCTGCGCGCGAATCCGCTTGACCAGCGCCTCGGTGAACGGCGAATTCCTGCCCTCCCCATCGAGCGCCACGTTCCCGGGCTGAGTGGAGAACGAGATCAGGGTGCCCGATCCCGACTCCACCGCCGCCAGCCCGTGCCCGACCTGCGTGCTGCGAGTGCCAAGGGCGCGTGAGAGATTGCGCGCCAACGGGTTGTCGCGACAGGCGTCGAGAAAGATGACGTTGGTTGTGGTTTCGCGCTCCATGGTGCGGTGCACGAGATCGAGCCGCACCATCTCGAAGTCCAGGCCCGAGGCATCCTCGAGCTTGGCGTCGATCGGCACGAGGTAGTTCTGTCCCGCGACCTGTAGGCCATGGCCGGCGTAGAAGAACACGCCTGCATCGGCGTCGTGCAGCGCGCGCGCAAACCGGTGGATGATGCGGTCGAGTGCCGCCTTATCGAGGTCGAGCCCCTCGATCACCTCGTAGCCGAGCGCGCGCAGGCTCTCGGCCATGTCGCGAGCATCGTTGCGCGGGTTGGTCAGGGGCAGCGTATGCTGATAGGCGCCATTGCCGACGACCAGGGCGACGCGTCTGACCTGCGGCGCCGCCTGGGGCTGGGCATGTCCTGGAGCGGAAGCGACCAGCAGCAAGGCCGTCAGCAGCAACAGCGTCAGGCCGCCGCCGCCCAGCACTGCGCCGGCCATGGCCACAGCCCTCCCCCGCACGCTTGGCGCGCGCTGCCCTTGCGATGCCAAGCACCCCTCCTTCGCACTCGCAGCCGGCTCTCAGCCATTTTACGCTGCGCCCCGGTCGCTGGCTATAGCAGCACTCGGGCTGGGGCGTGCACTGGTAGGAGATAAGCGGCGTGGTCCCGACCGGATCGTCGGCGGCGCCATGACGTTGGCTCTGTGCTCCGTGGTTAGCCGCTCGCCGGCCCGCGCGCGAGCGCCCGCTCCTCTGCGTCCGCTTCCTACCAGCGCATGTTGATGTTCTTCACCCGCGTGTAGCTCAGCAGTTCTGCAAAGCACTCCTCTTCCCCGATACCGCTCTGCTTCCAACCGCCGTAGGGTGCGCCGAGGTAGCGCCCATGCGCGTTGATCCATACGTAGCCGGCTTCGAGGCGCTCGGCCGTCTCCATCGCCTTGGCGAGATCGTTGGTGACGATCGCGGCGGTCAGACCGAATTCGAGGCCGTTGGCGGCGGCGAGCATCTCCTCATAGTCGTCCCAGCGCAGCACAGACATCACCGGACCGAAGATCTCTTCGCGGGCTATGCGCATGCCCGGCGTGACGTCGTCGAACACCGTCGGGGCGATGAACAGCCCCTCGTGCAGGGAGGCGTCGGCAGGCCGGCCGCCACCGGTCAGCAGCCTGGCCCCCTCCTCCTTGCCGGATGCGATGTAGCTCATGACGCGCGCGAACTGCCGCTGCGAGACAATCGGTCCGACTTCGTTTTCCACGCGCCAGGGAACCCCGACCGGCAGGCTCTCGGCCTGCTTGACGAGCTCCGCGGTCACGGATGCGTGCAGCGAGGCGTGCACCAGCACGCGCGAGGTCGAGCTGCACGATTGGCCCTGCCGGTTCATGTTCATGCCCTTGACCGCCGCGGCGGCGGCCTGTTTGGGATCGGCATCCGGAAAGATGATGATCGGGTTCTTGCCGCCGAGCTCGAAGCTCACCCGCTTCAACTTGCTCGCGGCGAGCTCGGCGATCGCCCGCCCGGTGGGCACCGAGCCGACGAAGCCGATGCGCTCCACGTCCGCGTGGGCGACGAGCGCCGCACCCGTCGTGCCGTCACCGCTGAGGATGTTGACGACGCCCGCCGGAAACAGCCCCTCGCACAGTTCGCCGAGGCGCAAGCTCGAGAGCGGCGCCTGCTCCGAACCCTTGATGACGACGCAGTTCCCGGCCGCCAGCGGCGCGGCGGCCTTCTCCGCGCAGAAGCGGAAGGGATGGTTGAAGGGATTGATCTTGGCCACGACCCCGTACGGCTGGCGGCGCGTCAAATTGAGATGGCGTGGGCCGTGCGCGGACGTCTCGCCCTTGATTTCCGTGATCAGTCCCGCGAAGTAGCGCAGCGCCTCTGCCGTCCACGTCATGTCGGCACGCATACCGGTGAGCGCATTGCCCGAGTCAACAGCATCCATCAGCGCCAGCTCGTCGGCATGCTCATCGATGCGCTGAGCCAGTAGATTTAGGGAGCGCGCGCGCTCGCGGATCGGCACCCGCGACCATTCGCGAAAGGCGGACTTGGCGGCCTTGACCGCGGCATCGATGTCGGGCTCGGTGGCGAAAGGTACCTCGGCGAGCTTGCTAAGGTTTGCGGGGTTGATGCTGGCAAAACTCTTCCCCTCCGCTGGTGCCACCCAGCGGCCGCCGATGAATAGACCGCGCGGCGTGAA
>JBPYEF010000038.1:0-7607 GCA_051985875.1 Hyphomicrobiaceae bacterium | reverse complement strand
ATGGCATCTTCTGCAACGCCTGCGGGCCGGCGGTCATTTGCAACTTGCCGATAGCGGGGCACGCATCCTGCATCAATCGGAGCGGCTTGGTGAGTGCGGCCAAGCGTTGGGCGCGCTAACGCGCGCCAAGGAGCTGCACGCGCAGGCCGAGCGGGCGCTGCGCAAGGCGCAGATCCTCGCCGCGGGCGGGTTCCCAGAGGAGGCTCCGGCGCTCCTGTCGAGCGCCATCGGCTTTGCTGGTGCGGCGAGACTCGCCCTCGATGGCGGGCGGGAGGACGCGGTTGCGCGTGCCGAGCCGGCGCAACTGCGTGAGCTGGTCGCGCGCAAGGCCCTGCCCGAGCAGACCTTGGCCACTCTCGACTGCCTGGCGGCGGCAGCCGACGGCCCGGCTTCCGAGGCCGAGATCGGCCGCCTAATGCGGGGTACGGCTGAGGTTCTCGCCGCCTGCATCGATCACGCGCCCGCCGTGCCCGTTGGCTGATGCGGATCTCTTGGCGCGCGAGGTTTAGTTGATCCGTGTAAGCTGCCAAACAGCGCGGGCCATGCCGCATCAGGTTGGCGCTATCTATTGTGCCGCAACTCGGTCATCTGCGCCGGTACAGAAGGCCGACTTTGCCCCGGCGGCGGCAGCGTCATGGCGAAAGCCCACGACCCGCGTGACGGTCGCTGCGCGCTGGCCCGATCTTGGCAGCGCGTGCGCAGCCGAACCGGCGATTGCCTTCAGCGCCGGCCGATGCGAAGCTCGACCATTCAGGGAGGAGGAACGATGACCACAGCAGACCCGAACAGCGTGATCCTCACGGGCGAGAACCCCTTCATTCGCCTCAGTCCCGTCGATAGCGATGACTACACGAGCAATGCGAGTTTCTGGCGCATCATCTTCTCTCCGGCCGGCCCGGGCCACGTGCTCTATGTCAAGAGCGAGCTCACCGACAACCGCTGGTCGATCTATGCGGACAACATCGCCATGGCGCGTTGGCTGCAGAAGACGGTGCAGGGAATGCTCAATGGGGAGCTCAGCGATACGGCCATCCCCGTCACCGAGGCGGTGTTCAGCCACAGCGGTGATCCGCGTTACTACTGGACCGAGCGGGTGGTCGCTCGCGAGGAGGAAGTCACGCTCACCTGGTATGATCTCGGTGACCCGCTGCTCATCCACACCCAGCCGAATACCGGCGGACGCCGCTACGGCGTGTGCACGGTTCTCGTGCCGGCGCTCGGGGCGCGCCTTACCCGCAACGGCGTTACCGCTTCCGGACAGCCGTGGAAGCGGGTCCGAGAGGGGAGGCCCTTCAGCACCTCGGCCCTGGCATTCTCCGAAAGCTGGACCGACGTGCGCGCCTGAACGGCATTGCCAGCACCCCCGGGCGGAAGCGAGGACCTGTCTCATTGGTTCTCGTTTCCGGTCCAGGGCGTTGGACGCCCTGCAGAGGGAAGCTCCATCCTGAGCGCCTCAGCGCTAGGATTGGGAGCACGTCACGGGTGTCCCGCCGGTTTCTTGGGATGCTGCTCGAACCTCTTGGCGTGCTGTTCCGGCTTCTTCGGTTGCGCGGTCGACGCCTTCTGGAAGTTCGGTCGGGGACCCTTCGGTTGGCTCAGCGGCTTTCCGGTATGGAACGTCGACGCGCCCTTGGCGCCGCCAACCCCCGCGCCGCTGGTATTGAGCGTCTTCCCCAACGTGTGTGCGCCCCTTGCACCGACAACGCCCGCGCCGCTGAACTGGCCAGCCCGAGCCGTAGCAGCGATGGCAGGCGCGCCGTGGTTGACCGAGGCAAACAACGCATGGTTGGTGGAAGCGGTCTGCTGTTGCCGGACTTGCAGTTCGGTCGGGGAAATATGCTTATCGCCCGCGGCAGCCTGTTCTGCGGCCGTGGGTCGCGCCGTAGTCCCGCCGGTGCCTCCATTAAAGCTGACGTTCGAGCCGGCCGTAGTGTTGACGACCACGGTCTTGGTGTAGACGTTCGTGATGTGCACCGACCCGAAATTGTTCACCGTCCTGTTGTAGACGAACACGCCGCCATTCCAGTAGCCGCCCTGGTAGCCGACGCCGGTATAGCCAAAACCGTAGTTTATTCCGCCGTAGAACCCTATGCGTGGGCCCCAATAGCCAGCATTCCAGACATAGATCCCATCGCGCCATCCCCAATATCCGGGCGTCCAGAGCAGCCCGTCGGCCGGCGCGAGCACCCAGGTGCCGGGAACCCAATAATAGTCGTCGTCGCCCCAGCCCCAGTAGCCGGGCACCCAGATGTAGCGCGGACCGGGTATAGCCGGCTGCACGTAAACGGGCAGTGCCGGGGGCGCGACTGTGATGGAGACGCCGACGACGACCTGAGCGCGTGACGCCGACGTAGGCAACAGCGCCACGCCGGCGAGCGCCAACAGCACGAGCGGCGTGCGGTAGCTGGGCATGGCATCCTCCGCGCAAAGAGGCTTCCTCCGCACAACCCCGAGCGTCCCAGGGAATTGTGGCTTTTGTGGCACATCCCCGCCGTTATAGGGGGTCATCGGACCTTCTGCATGCTGTACAGCTGCGCGTGTGCCGCCGTCGGCGTCATACCCGTCATACCCCCCGCAATAGCCCCGGCAGCGCACTGCGAGCGGGATCACGCCAATCGTGCGGGCGCAGACGACGCGACCAGCGACCAGAAATCTCGCGGTTCGGTCGGGGCGCCGGTGCTGGCAACGGCGATCGAACCGTTTGTGCCTCGTGTGCGCCGCGCCGCGATGCAGCGTTGCAGGACGCGCCACCGCCAGGGTTTTTTTGCCGCGAGGACCATAACCTCTGCCGACGCCGTGCCGCCGTCCCGAGTCGGTCCACACCGTTCTGTGCTACAACGGCTGCAACCTCCGGGCGCCCACGGCCGTTGGGCGCAATGAGGCGAACGCCCTCCCAGGAGGGGGTTGCGTCCTTTTCCAACGCACGGTGCCGGCCCGCAAACGTTCCCTTCCACCATGTTCGCAACCTGGCTGAGGCCGGAACCGGCAGGCCTGCACTGCCTACCAGGCGGCTTCTACATCGATCCCTCCCGTCCGGTCGATCGCGCCGTCATCACGCACGGGCATTCCGACCATGCACGAAGCGGCCACGCGGCCGTACTGGCGACGCCCGAGACGATCGCGATCATGCAGGCGCGGCTCGGGTCGGAGGCCGCTCGCGCCTACCAGGCGCTGCGCTACGGAGCGCGCATTGGCGTGGGGGACGTGACCGTCTCCCTAGTCCCAGCGGGTCACATCCTCGGCAGCGCGCAGGTGGTCATCGAGTATGCCGGGCGGCGCGCCGTCGTCTCCGGCGACTACAAAAGGAAGCCAGATCCGACGGCAGCATCCTTTCAACTCGTCCCCTGCGATCTGTTCGTCACCGAGGCGACCTTCGGTCTTCCGGTGTTTCGCCACGAGAGCGATGCGCAGGAAATCGGGCGCCTGCTCGGGTCGCTGCGGGAGTTCCCCGATCGCACGCACCTCATTGGCGCCTACGCGCTCGGCAAGGCCCAGCGGCTGATCGCGCTGTTGCGCCAAACGGGCTATGACCGGCCGATCTGGCTGCACGGTGCGATAGCCGGTATGTGCGACCTGTACTGCCGACTCGGTTTCGAACTCGGTGCGCTGCGGCTGGTTACGGACGCTTCAACCAAGCTCGCCGGCGAGATCGTCCTGTGCCCACCCTCGGCACTCCGGGACCGGTGGACGCGCAGGTTGACCGATCCGCTGATCGGCTGGGCATCGGGCTGGATGCGCGTGCGCGCTCGGGCCCGACAGCGCGGCGTCGAGCTGCCGCTGGTGATCTCCGATCATTGCGACTGGCCGGAGCTGGTCGAGACCATCGGCGAGACCGGCGCCGAGGAGATCTGGGTCACGCACGGCCGCGAGGAGGCAATCGTGCACCAGGTGGGCCGCATGGGGAAGCGCGGACGCGCCTTGGCGCTGGTTGGCTTCGAGGAGGAGGGCGAGTGAAGGCGTTCGCCGAGCTGCTCGACAGCGTCTCCTACAGCGCCAGCCGCAACGCCAAGCTGCGGCTCCTGGTCGGCTATCTGCGCAGGACACCCGATCCGGACCGTGGATGGGCGCTCGCCGCCCTCACCGATGCGCTGCCATTCTCCTTCCCATTGCGCCGCACGCTGTCGACGCTCATGGAACGGCGATCCGACCCCGAGCTCTTCCGCCTGTCGCGCGACTATGTCGGCGACACGGCTGAGACTGTCGCCCTGATGTGGGAGGGGGCGCAGCACAGCGGGCAATCCGCCCCGGCCACGGCCGTGGCCGCCGGCGATTCGCGCCAGAAACGAGACCGGGTCTGCCCGCCGCGGCTCGGGGAAGTCGTTGCCGAGCTGGCGCGCATCGATCGCCGTGCGCTGCCGTCCCGGCTCGAGAGCTGGCTCGATTGTCTTGGGCCGAAGGAGAGGTGGGCGCTGCTGAAGTTGCTCACGGGTGCTTTGCGCGTCGGCGTCTCGGCGCGGCTTGCCAAGACGGCTGTTGCCGCCATGGGTGGACGCACGGTCGAGGAGATCGAAGAGGTATGGCACGCGCTTGCGCCGCCGTATGAACGCCTCTTCGCCGCGCTCGAGGCCGGGACGCCGATCCCGGACGTGCGGCAGGCGCTGGTGTTTCGGCCGCTAATGCTGTCGCACGCTCTCGAGGAGAGCGACTGGGAGACGCTCGATCTGGCGCAGTTCTGGGCCGAATGGAAGTGGGACGGCATTCGCGTGCAGATCGTGAGCGGATGCGGCAATACGCTACTGTTCTCGCGCAGCGGTGACGACATCAGCGGCAGCTTTCCCGATATCGTCGCGGCTTGCCGCTGCGAAGCGGTGCTCGACGGTGAGCTGTTGGTCGTACGCAATGGCGAAGTCGCTCCGTTCGGTGATCTCCAGCAGCGACTCAATCGCAAGGGCGTGAGTCAACGGCAACTGGAGACGTTTCCGGCGCACGTTCGCCTCTATGATGCCCTGCTGATCGACGGGGCGGACCTGCGGCGGCAGCCGCTTGCCGAGCGTCGCCGGCGGCTCGAGGCTTGGCACGCGCGCGTAAAGCCGCCGCGCACGGATCTGTCCGCCATCATAACCGCGGATAGCAAGGAGGAGCTGAAGCGGCTGTGGATCGGGGCGCGAGAGACAAACGTCGAGGGCATCATGTTGAAGCGCCGCGATAGCCCCTACATCGCCGGCCGGCCCAAGGGCCTGTGGTACAAGTGGAAGCGTGCAGCCCTGACGCTCGATTGCGTGCTCATGTACGCCCAGCGCGGCTCCGGCAAGCGGTCATCCTACTATTCGGATTACACGTTTGGCGTCTGGCGGGATGCCGAGGGCGGAGCCCCCGAGCTCGTGACCGTGGGCAAGGCGTACTTTGGCTTTACCGATCAGGAGCTGCTCGCCATCGACCGCTGGGTGCGCAACAACACGGTCACGAGCTTCGGCCCGGTGCGTGCCGTTGCGCCCAAACTGGTATTCGAGGTGGCGTTCGACGCCGTGCAGGCCTCGACCCGACACAAGAGCGGGGTCGCCATGCGCTTCCCGCGCATTCACCGTATTCGTTGGGACAAGCCCGCGGAGCAGGCCGACCGACTAGCGACCCTGATGGCCATGATCCACAAATGACCGCGCTATTTTCCAGCTCAAGCCGACGCTGGGGCGACGGCGAATTCCGGGGTGAGCGCGATCTTGGCGGTGATGGAATTGGAGATGAAACAGTGCGCCTCGACGCTCTCCATGACAGTGCGCGCCGGTGCAAGGTCGCCGTCGTGCTTGAGCGTGACGCGTGGGTGCACCGCGATCGCGGTGATGCGGTACTTGCCTTCGACGTTCTCGAGCAAGCCTTCGGCATCGCTGACGTATTCCACGGGAGTTACGCCCTTGCCTTGTGCCAGCGTAAGGAAGGTCAGCATCAGGCAGGTGTTGAGCGCCCCGACCAGGAGTTCCTCTGGCGACCAATTATCCGGCTGCCCCTTGAATTCCGGGGGGCTGCCCACAACGACGTTCGGTTTTCCCGACGCGGTCAGCTCGCCGCGGCGGGCTGAGGTCAGGGTGGTGCTGGCCCGGTAGCGAAACGTCTTGTAGGTGCGTTTGTCTCTTTTCTGTTCCATGCCGAACCTCCGGGTTCGCCCGAGGCATGCTTGTTTCTCGCAGCGCGCATTCCTGCGTCCGCCGCGGGCGAAGACCTCGGGCTCAGCTGCAGCGCGTCTCATCCGGCCGCCGGCGGTGACGGCAGCGTGCCCGGCAAGCGGGTGAACTGTCAATGCAGCCGGTATCCTCATCAGGGGCTACGCCCGTGCTCGGCACACGTGCACCGTCACGGACTTGCGCCCCGCGTGCCGTGACGTGGCACACCGCCGTCAGGCGCACGATCGTCCGACTTGCCGCGGCCCAGCCTCAGCGATGCGATGCGCGTCCTCGGTGGTAAGGCGCGCGTGCCCGGTGTGCTCGGCGGATGGCGCCGGTTGCGTTCACGCGCTCCCCGCTGCACCCGGTGCGGTGATTCTGGCCCGGAACGCGTCGTTGGACAGCACCCAGCCGAGGCACCGCGCCACGTTCTCGAGCGCGAGGATATGCAGATCTTCCCCGTACATGCTCGCGACACAATCCGATAGCACGACCACGCGATAGTCGAGATTGAAGGCGGTGAAGGCGGTGTTGAGCACGCAGGTATTGGTGTTGATGCCCATCAGGCACACCGTCTTGATGCCAAGCACCTGCAGCAGCTGCTGCAGGTCGGTGCCAAAGAAGCAGTCAAGCCGCTTCTTGTTGTCGACGACGTAGTCGCTGTCGGCACGCAGCTCAGGGATGATCTCGGTGCCGGGGGAGCCCACGATGTTGTGGCCGTCGATCGTGCTCGGCCGCCCCGGCGTGAGGCGATCGGTCTCGGCAAGATCGTGCATGGCTCGCCAGAACGGTTGCGTCATGCCCTCGCTGCCGAGCCCGGGGATGCGGCGATAGACGAGCTTGACGTGGATCACCGCAACGCCCGATTGGCGCGCGATGGCGAGCACGTCTGCGGCCGCAGCGATCACCCGCCGCGCCGCCTCGGGCTCCACCGCCATGGTCGCAACCTCACGATCGAGATGACCGCGATGCATATCGATTGCCACGATCGCGGTGCTCCGCCGGTCGAGGATCAGTTGCGCGTGCAGTCGCGCGATCATGGTGGAGCGGTCGACGGTGGCAATTGCAGGCATTGCGTGTGTCCTCACTGCGCGGGCTTCTCGGCGTGGATGAGACTATCACTTTGCGAGGCGCCGGCGCATCTGCGCAGGGATGAGTGGCCGAGGTGCCCCAGCCGGTTGCATGGGTTGGCTCCGTGCGACAGGTTCGCGGCAACGCGCGCATCGCCCGCGCCGTCTGCCGGAAATAGCCCGCCGCGCTCGCCCCGCGACGACGTCGCGCGGCATCGCCTTCAGTACAAGCCCCTTCCGACGCACCCCGCCATTACCGCCAATAGAGAGGACGCTCGCCTATCCGCGCCCGCCCTCCCATCGCTTCTGCTTCCCTCGCCTCATCTCATTGCGGCCGCCAGGTGGTCAGCCGAATGGGCGTCGGCCTGCCGCCCGAGCAGGGGTTGTGCTCCTGCGGACAATTGGAGATGACGACGATCACGTCTCTTTCGCAGCGCAGATC
>JBPYEF010000037.1:0-12859 GCA_051985875.1 Hyphomicrobiaceae bacterium | reverse complement strand
TTCAGCATCGAGCAGTTCCCGGAGCGTCGCTTTGGCGTCGAGGTCGATGCGACGACCTGAGCGAAGGGGGAGTCACTCCGCGGCCTTTCTCCCCTTCGCCTTCCGCGCCAGCACCGGCTTCAAATATGCGCCGGTGTGGCTCTTTGGGTTGCGGGCGATCTCTTCGGGCGTGCTCTGCGCCACGATCTCGCCGCCTTTGTCGCCACCTTCGGGGCCAAGGTCGACGATCCAGTCGGCCGTCTTCACCACTTCGAGATTGTGCTCGATCACGATCATGGTGTTGCCCTGGTCGACCAGCTCGTGCAGCACGTCGAGCAGTTGCTGCACGTCATGGAAATGGAGCCCCGTCGTCGGCTCATCGAGGATGTAGAGCGTGCGGCCGGTCGCACGGCGCGACAATTCCTTGGCGAGCTTCACCCTCTGCGCTTCGCCGCCCGAAAGTGTCGTCGCCTGCTGACCGACCTTGATGTAGCTTAAGCCCACCCGCTTCAGGGTCTCCATCTTGTCGCGGATCGACGGCACCGCCTTGAACAGGTCGGCCGCCTCTTCGACCGTCATGTCGAACACATCGGCGATCGATTTGTCCTTGTCGCGCACCTCCAAGGTCTCGCGGTCGTAGCGCTTGCCCTTGCAGGTGTCGCAGGTGACGTAGACATCCGGCAAAAAGTGCATCTCGATCTTGATGACGCCATCGCCCTGGCAGGCCTCGCAGCGGCCGCCCTTGACGTTGAAGGAGAAGCGCCCCGGCTGATAGCCACGCGCCTTGGCCTCCGGCAGCCCGGCAAACCACTCGCGCACCGGGGTAAAGGCGCCGGTGTAGGTCGCCGGATTGGAGCGCGGGGTGCGTCCGATCGGCGACTGGTCGATGTCGATGACCTTGTCGAGATGCTCAAGCCCCTCGAGCCTGTCGTGCTTGCCGGGATACTCGCGCGCATTGTTCAGCCGCCGCGCCACCGCCTTGTAGACCGTGTCGATCAGCAGGGTCGATTTGCCACCCCCGGACACGCCGGTAATGCAGGTGAAGAGCCCCAGCGGGATTTCGGCGTCGATCCGCTTCAGATTGTTTTCGCACGCGCCGATCACCTTGAGCAGCTTGTCGCGATCGGGTTTGCGCCGCGCCTGCGGCAGGGGGATCTGCCGCACGCCCGTGAGGAATTGCCCGGTGATGCTCTCAGCACTCGCCATGATCTCCGGTGGCGGCCCCTGGGCAACGACGTGCCCGCCGTGGATTCCGGCGCCAGGGCCGATATCGACCACGTAATCGGCGGCAAGAATTGCATCCTCGTCGTGCTCGACGACAATCACGGTATTGCCGATGTCGCGCAGATGTTTCAGCGTCTCCAGCAGGCGGGCATTGTCGCGCTGGTGCAGGCCGATCGAGGGCTCATCCAGCACATACAGCACCCCGGTCAACCCCGAGCCGATTTGCGAGGCGAGGCGGATGCGCTGGCTTTCGCCCCCAGAGAGCGTACCAGCCGCGCGCGACAAGGTGAGGTACTCGAGCCCGACGTCGACCAGAAACTGCAGGCGCTCGCGGATCTCCTTCAGGATGCGCGTCGCGATCTCGTTCTGCTTCTTGCTCAGGTGCTTCGGCAGCTCGTTGAACCAGAGGTTGGCGGCGCGGATCGACAGGTCGGTCACCTGGCCGATGTGCCGGTCGCAGATCTTCACCGCCAGGGCCTGCGGTTTCAGGCGGTATCCCCCGCAGGCATCGCAGGGATGCGCGGCCTGATAGCGCTGCAGTTCCTCGCGCACCCAGTCGGACTCGGTCTCGCGGAAGCGCCGCTCGATGTTGGGAATCACCCCTTCGAAGCACTTGGTGTTGCTGTAGCGCCGGACGCCGTCGTCGTAGACGAAGGTGACCTCCTCGTCCTTGGTGCCATAGAGGATCGCCTCCTGCACGCGCTTCGGCAGCTTCTCCCATGGCGTCGTCATCGACACCTTGAAATGCCTGGCGAGCGCCTCCAGCGTTTGCTCATAGTAGGGCGAGGCGCTGCCGGTCCTCGCCCATGGATAGACGGCGCCGCGCTTCAGGCTCAGGGTATGGTCGGGAACGACCAGCGCCGCCTCAAAGCGCATCTCGCTGCCGAGCCCATCGCAGTTTGGACAAGCGCCGGCGGGCGCATTGAACGAGAACAGGCGCGGCTCGATCTCCTCGATGGTGAAGCCGCTGACCGGGCAGGCGAAGCGCGCCGAGAACGTAATGCGCGCATGCGTTTCGTTCTTGTTTTTCAGAACCCGCTCGCTGTTCGCCTCTCGCTCGCGCTGCGGCCGCGGCGAGGCTTCGGCGGCATGTTCATCCGTGCTCTTGCCGCGCGGCGCAGACGGTGCCAGCGGCCGGTCCGCGAACTCGGCAATGGCGATGCCGTCGGCCAAGCCGAGCGCCGTCTCGAGACTGTCGGCGAGGCGCCGCGCCATATCCTTGCCGACGACGATGCGGTCCACCACGACGTCGATGTCGTGCTTGTACTGTTTGTCAAGCTTCGGTGCCTCGGCGATCAGGTAGAACCGGCCGTCGATCTTGACCCGCTGGTAGCCCTTTCTCTGCAGCTCGGCGAGTTCCTTGCGGTACTCGCCCTTGCGCCCGCGGATGATCGGCGCCAGCAGATAGAGACGTGTGCCCTCGGGAAGCGCCAGCACGGCATCGACCATCTGGGTGACGGTCTGGCTCTCGATCGGCAGTCCGGTCGCGGGCGAATAGGGCACGCCGACGCGCGCAAACAGCAGGCGTAGGTAGTCGTAGATCTCGGTGACCGTGCCGACGGTCGAGCGCGGGTTCTTCGAGGTGGTCTTCTGCTCGATGGAGATGGCAGGCGACAGCCCGTCGATGTGATCGACATCGGGCTTCTGCATCATCTCCAGGAACTGGCGCGCATAGGCCGAGAGGCTCTCCACATAGCGCCGCTGGCCTTCGGCATAGATCGTATCGAACGCCAGGGAGGACTTGTCCGAGCCCGACAACCCCGTGAATACGATCAGGGCATCGCGCGGTATCTCGAGATCGACGTTCTTCAGGTTGTGCTCGCGCGCCCCACGGATGTGAATGCTCTTGTGTCCCGCCGCGGCCACGTGCGGCGGTGAAACAGGGCGCGAGGCGGGGTTGCTCTTGGTCATCCCGGTCGATCTAGACCAAACGCCGCAAGGCGGCAATTGGCTGGAAACGGCCATCCCCTGCGAGCGCCAGAGGCCGTTGGCGACGCCGGCTGCCCCCCGGCGCCACGCCCGCAGGTGCGGCTGCCGGCGCTACGCGCGCGGTTGTGCCCGGCCCCGAGGCCGGGTATGGCAGACGCGGGCGCGCGGGCGCCCATGGGGACCCGGAGGGAGGCATGAGCGCAACTGTTCTCGGCATCATCGGGGGTAGCGGACTGTATGAGTTGCCGGGGCTCGAAAAGCTCGCCTGGCGGGAGGTGGACACACCGTGGGGAGCGCCGTCCGATGCCCTGCTGTTTGCCGAGCTCGACGGACTGCCGATACGCTTCCTTCCGCGCCACGGGCGCGGCCATAGGCTCCCTCCCTCGGCAATCAATTTTCGCGCCAACATCGACGCGCTGAAGCGCGCCGGCGTCACCGATCTCGTATCGGTGTCCGCGTGCGGCTCGCTCAAGGAGCACTACCCGCCCGGTCACTTCGTCATCGTCGACCAATTTGTCGACCGCACGCGCCTGCGCGAGACGAGCTTCTTCGGCCCGGGCTGCGTCGCGCACGTGTCGATGGCCGATCCCGTCAGTCCGCTGCTCGCCGACGCGCTCGAGGCGGCGGCCAGGGCGAACGCCATCCCCTGCACGCGCGGGGGAACCTACCTGGTGATCGAGGGTCCGCAGTTTTCCACCCGGGCCGAAAGCAATCTCTACCGCAGCTGGGGCTGCGATGTGATCGGCATGACCAACATGCCCGAGGCCAAACTCGCACGCGAGGCCGAGATTTGCTATGCGACCCTCGCCATGGTCACCGACTATGATTGCTGGCACGCGGAGCATGAGGAAGTGGACGTGGCCTCGGTGCTGAAGGTGCTGCGCGCCAGCGTCAACAAGGCCCAGCGGCTGCTTGAGCGATTGGCGCGCGACCTTCCTCGCCAGCATCGGGCCTGTCCGATCGGGTCCGATCGCGCCCTCGAGGTGGCGATCATCACGCCACCGGAGGGCCGCGATCCTGCCCTGCTCGGCAAGCTCGACGCCGTGGCCGGGCGCGTACTGTCGCGCGTTCCTGGCCAATAGGCGATGGCGACACCGGCCCGGACTACGTGTTGTTGCCGGACTACGTATTGTTGGACTACGTGTCTTTTGCCGGACTACTTGTTGTTGGTGGTGGCGATAAACTCCGGGTCTTCCTGCGCGCGACGCTCAAACGACAGAAAGTCGTAGTAACCGCAGCGTCCGCCGGGAAAGGCGCGGCACAGTGCGGGGCGTGCTTCGTACACCGTGCAGCGGCGCTTCTCGGTATCAAAGAAGCGGCACACACCCCCGAACAGCTTGTCGGCCTTGCGGCGCATCGAGTACTTGGAGCCCCACCGCTCTACGGTGAACCTCGCCTTGGCGGTCTGGAAGTCGAGCCCGAAATGTCTCGCGAGACGTTCGACATCGCGCTTCGTCAACGCAATCAGAGGATAGGAGCAGCAGTAGCCGGGGCATTTCTTGCAATTGTACATCGCGGGCCGTTTTACACGCAGCCAAGAGTGATGGACAGCGGCAGATTTGACCGATTCTCATGCCCCGT
Organism: Hyphomicrobiaceae bacterium; assembly: GCA_051985875.1. Taxonomy (GTDB): domain Bacteria; phylum Pseudomonadota; class Alphaproteobacteria; order Rhizobiales; family Hyphomicrobiaceae; genus AWTP1-13. The sequence continues at coordinate 8,146 of JBPYEF010000037.1, read as the reverse complement.
CACGCGCTCACGTCGCTTGCCCGGCAAAGCCCGGGCTCGTTGCAGTGCTACTGCGCCGGTGGCGGAGATCGGACATTCCAGTATTTGACATGGGAAGCATGCTTCGCCCCGGCAACCTCGGGCAGCGCGCGCATCTGGTATTTGGCGAGCACGGCACGCCTTGTCGACCATGCATCGGTTAATAGTCGCCTGACCCTCGGCGCTCGGATGAAACGCGCCCGCATAGACGCTGGCGAGCGGGAGCTGCAGCCCGGCGTTCGACGGTTTGGGCATCCTCAAGCCCGTGCAACTCGGCGCGGAGCGTGTATCGCAGCGGGTTGATGTAGTCGCTCGCGTCGGCACACGCATAGCGGTTGTGCACCCGATCGCAGCAGGTCCTGTCGACGCTACCGCCGCTCAGGGGTCGGCGTGGCGCTGTGCGAGCAGACGCTCGGCCGAGGTCACGGGGGCTGCCCCGCTCCGCCGCCGACAGACTGAGCCAGATTTCACGGTGCAGCCGCGTGTTGGTGGCGTCGAGAAACAGGCGAAACGGGTTCGCCATCCCCAGACGAATTGCGGATCGGCCGCCGCGGGCACAGCCCCGATGCTTCGCGGCAATGGGCGCACCCTCAGATGCGAAGCCAACGCGCGGCCGCCATTCTGGCGAGACGCGTCAGTGGCGCGGGCTGTGCTGAGGTGCGCAGCACTGCGGTCCCCGCGCGCTCAAGGCAGCGCACATAGGAGCCGACCAAGGCCAAAGGAAGGAAGGCAGGGAGGACCTCCGCGGGCAGCTGCGCCACGCGCTGACGCGCGGCGGCGCTGTGGCGGCGAATGTCGGCAAAGAGCTCGGCAAGCAGCGTCGCCATTGGCTCCCCGCCTTGCCCAGACAGCAGAGCCTCCGGTGCAAGGCCGACCGCCTGCGCATAGCTTGCGGGCAGCGCGAGCCGGCCGCGGGCGAGCGCCCGCGGCGTGTCCAGCAACAGCACCACCAGGCCATAGGCGCGGGCACCCGCAGCGGCTGCAGCGTGCAGCGGCGGCTCGGGACCAGCGCCGAGCGCGTGCGCTGCGAGCAGAAATGCAACCCCCTCGCTCTTCCACAGGTAGGCGGCGAGCTCGGCATCATCGGCGAACGGTGCGGCGTCGAGATCGCGCCACCGCGCATCAATCACCTCGAGCAGCAGCGCCTGGGGTATCGCCCTGGCGCCGGCGACGGCGCGCAGCGCATCAGCGATGGGATTGCCCGAGCGCACGCCCGGGCCGAGCTGCAGCGCTTCGCGCCACCACTGCAGGCGGATCTCGCCCATCTTCGGCTCGCGAACGACGCGCACCGCCCGCCGCAGTTCGGCGAGGAAGGCCGTAATGACAAGCAGCGCGACGCGCGCTCGCGCGGGCGCCAGCAGCGCAGCGAGGTAGCGATCGGGTTCGCCGGCGCGCGCGGCGGCGACGATCGCCGCATCTGCCCCCTTTCCCGTGCTGCCGGCTCTCGTCGTGGCGGTACCTCGGGACGTGCCCGCACCCTCCCCGCTTGCCCTGCGCATTCTTCGGCCCGTTCCCTAGCGCTGGGTCTGGCCCACGTGCCCTTGCGAAGCCCGCACCTGAAATTCTTCAAAAGAGGTGCGCGGCCGCGAGCATGGCAAGCAGAACGGGAGTAACGATGATGAGGCTGACGCGCGCGAGGTGCGTGACACGGGCCCGCGCGCGTGCCTTGGTCTCGGCGTCTGCGGGCCGCGTGCCGACAATCACCATCAGGCTCGGCGCGATGTACATGTGCACGAACATCCACATGACCAGCGCGCCGATGACGCCCACCCAGAGCAGGATTTCCCGCGCGGGCGGCACGTACACACCACTGCCGTAGATGAGGGTGGGAAAGATATAGCCCGCGGTCCCCAGCAGTACGGCGCCGGCGGCAACGGTTGCCGTCGAGGCATGCCGCAGCCAGGCGAGAACTCCCGGCACCAATAGGCGGTTGAGGAAATCCCGTCCGGCCTCATCCGTCGACCGCAGCGCCGCGAGGAGGATGAAATTGACGAACGCAATCAACCCGATCCACACCGCTGCGGCTAGGACGTGCGCGTAGCGCACGACAAGGGAGACGACGCCGAGTGCGTCACTCCCCGCCGCGCCAAGCCAAACCGCCAGCAGGAGCGCGGCACAAATGAGCCCAACGGCAAAGCTCGCCCAGGGTCTATCGAGCATCGACTTCGCGCCCCCCTTACTGGTCACGCGACCGCGACCAACGCTGCACCCACGGGACGGCCTTCGGCCAACAGCACGTTGTACGTACGGCAGGCGGCGCCCGTATCCATCGTCTCCAGGGCGATGCCTGCCACGCCGAGCGCGCGGCAGACTGCATCCCCCGGGCGCACCAGATCCGGCCCGGTGCCGAGCAGCAGCAGCCCGAGCGCCGGTGCTTCGGCCAGGACCCGGGCATAAGCGTCTACTCGGTCTGGCTCGGGCCGCTCCCAGGCATAGATCCCGCTCGGCAGGCAGAGGATTGAACCGCGATGGCTCATTTCGGCAAATCGAAAGCCGCCGTTGCCGTAGGCGTCGATCGGGGCCCGCCCCGGATAGCGCGCCTCCTTGGCGGTCATTTGCCGCCCACGTTTGCCCGCGCAGCGCCGCCCGCGGTCGGCTTCTTGGCTGCCGCCGTGCCCACCCACTCGCGCTTCACGCCGAGGTAGCCGAGCAGCGGGGCGGCGATGAACACCGAGGAATAGGTGCCGACGCCGATGCCAAACAGCATGGCAAAATTGAAATTGCGAATCACCTCGCCGCCAAAGAGGTAAAGTGCAAGCAGCACGACAATTGCCGTGCAGGCCGTCAGGATGGTGCGCGAGAGCGTCTCGTTGATCGACAGATTGAGGAGCTCGTTGAGCTCCATGCGTTTGTACTTGCGCAAGTTCTCGCGAATGCGGTCGGACACCACGACGGTGTCGTTGACCGAGTAGCCGAGGATCGTGAGCAGCGCGGCGACGATTGAAAGATCGAATTGGAGCTGCAGCAGCGAGAAAACGCCGACGGTCAGCAGCACGTCGTGGGTCAGGGCGATGATCGCGCCGACCGCAAACTGCCATTCGAAGCGGAACCAGACGTAGGCGACGATGGCGAGCAGCCCGGCGGCGACGGAAACGAACCCATTGAAGCGCAACTCGCTGGAAACCGCCGGGCCCACCACTTCCTGGCGTTGTAGCGTGTATTGCCCGGCCAGCGCCCCGGTGACCTTCTTCAGTGCCACCTGCTGCTCGGCTTCGCCGCCCGGCTGCTGCTCGACGCGGATCAACACGTCGGTCGGCGCGCCGAAGGACTGAATCTGCACGGCGCCAACGCCGAGCTTGTTGAGCTTGTCGCGCAAGGAGGCAAGGTCTGCCGGCCCGGACGTGGACTGCACCTCCAGCAGCAATCCCCCCTTGAAATCCACGCCGTAGTTCAGCCCCTTGACGGCGAACAGCAGCAGCGACAGCGCCATCGCCACGAGCGACAGCGTCAAGCAGCGGCCCTTGTAGCGCATGAAGGGAATGCGCGTGTCGTGCGGGAAGAAATCGTGGCCCTTGAAGCTTGGTACCCAGTGCATGCGCACATGCCTTCTCGCGTTTGCGGCGCGGCCCGATCTAGACCGGCACTTCGATGATGCGCCGCGAGCGCCGCACCGCGTTCAGCCAGTAGTAGATGAGCAGCCGGACGACCGTCACGGATGCAAAGATCGACGTGCAAATACCGATCGACAACGTCACGGCAAAGCCGCGGATCGGCCCCGAGCCGAGCCAGAACATGACGATGGCGCAGGCAAGCGTCGTCAGCTGCGAGTCGGCGATGGTGACGAACGCGCGCGTGAAGCCGGCGTCGATGGCGGCAATCGGCGTCTTACCGGCCCTGAGCTCCTCCCTGAGGCGCTCGTAAATCAACACGTTGGCATCGACCGCCATGGCAATCCCAAGCACCAGCCCGGCGATGCCGGGCAGCGTCAGCGCCGAGCCGGCGAGGCTCATCAGGGCGATGGTCAGCACGCCGTGGACCGTCAACCCGATGCAGGCAAAAACGCCGAAGGTGCCGTAGGCGAGGATGGTCAGGATGATCGTGGCCACGCCGGCAATCAAGCCGGCGAGCTTGCCGGCCTGGATCGAATCCGCTCCGAGCGACGGGCCGACGGTGCGTTCCTCGACGATCGTCAGCTTTGCCGGCAGTGCTCCGGAGCGCAGCTGGATTGCCAACTGGTTTGCCGACTCGACGCTGAAATTGCCGCTGATCTGTCCCGAGCCGCCGAGGATCGGCTCGCGGATCACGGGCGCCGAGATCACCTGGTCGTCGAGAACGATGGCGAAGGGGCGGCCGACGTGGTCCTTGGTGAACGTGCCGAATTTGCGCGCCCCGGCGTTGTTGAAGGTGAAGGAGATCACCGGCTCGTTGGTGCGCTGATCGAAGGCCGGCTGCGCGCCGGTCAGCTCATCCCCGCGCACCACCGGCGTCTCACGCAGCAGCAGCGCCCCTTCGCCGCCTTCCCTATCGACGGAGGGATAGATCTTGTAGCCGGGTGGAACGCGCGTCTGCTTGGCCTCCTCTGCCGAGATGCTCGGGTTCACCTCGTGAAAACTAAGCCGCGCGGTTTTGCCGATCAGGTCCTTGAGCTGGGAGGTATCCTGCAGGCCCGGCACCTGCACGAGTATCCGCGCGCTCCCCTCCCGCACGATCGTCGGCTCCGTGGTGCCGAGCGCATCGACGCGGCGGCGCACGGTTTCGATCGCCGCGCCGATGGCGCTGCCGATGCGACTCTGCAGGCCAGCCTCCGTCGGGGCGACGGTGATCAGCCCCCCTTCACCCTTGGTCACGTCGATATCGGCGACGGTGGTCCTGAGAACGCCCGTCTGCTGCGCCATGCCGCGCAGCTCGCGCAAGGCACGATCGGCGTCATCCGGGTTGGCAAGCCGCACCTGCACCGCGTTGTTGGCGATGCCGAGGCCTGCTACGGGGATCTTGGCGTCACGCAGGCGCTTGCGCGCATCATCCCTGAGATTGTCGAGCCAATCCTTGCGCACATCCGCCGTCTCCATGGCGAGGAGGAGCTGGGCACCTCCGCGCAGATCGAGCCCGAGGTTGAGCTGCGTGTGGGGCAGCCAGCGTGGCCAGGCGTTCACCGTCTCACGGGCAAAGAAGTTGGGTATCAGGAGGAGCACGCCGACAAGGCACGTGAGGATGATGGCGGCCTGCTTCCAGTTGGAGAAATGCAGCATGAAATCCTACTACGATGTTGTCGAGCGCGGAGCGGCTGGCTCGCAGCCCATCACGCGCTCTCTTTCACGGGCTCGCCCCTGGTGCGCACCTCGCTGACGGTGCCCTTAATCACGCGCACGCGGGTATTGTCGGCGATCTCGACCTCGATCTCGTTGTCGTCGCGCACCTTCGTGACCTTGCCGACGATGCCCCCCGCGGTCACCACCGTGTCGCCGCGCCTGATATTTGCCACGAGCTCCCGATGCGCCTTCGCCCGCTGCTGCTGGGGGCGCAGCAAGAGCACGTAGAAGATGACGAACATCAACAGGATGGGCACGAGTTGAACGATGAAATCGCTGCTCGCGGCGGCTCCCTGTGCGAAGGCGGGCGATACAAACATCGAGGGCGTCCTGAGAAGCAAGCGAGCCTGGCGGCGTGGCGAATGCCGCCGCATACGGCCGGACCGCAACACCGGTGAACTTCGGCCGGGACTATAGTGTTCCGGCCCTCGTTTGCAACACCCCGCGGCACCTCCGTGACGGCGCCGAGGGGCTCGTCTATAGAACTGGAAAGACGCGTAATTTCCACCGCTCAAGCACCGGATGGCCCCACCCGCATGCGTGAGGAAAAACCCTTGCTCGACCGGCTCGAGCGGCTGGTGGCCGCGCTCGAGCGGCTGGCCCCGCCGGCGCCGGCCCCGGCCGATTTCACGGCTGCGGAAGCCTTCGTCTGGCAGGCTTCGCCAGAGGCCTTTCTGCCCGTTGCCCGCGTCAACCGCCAGCCCCTCGCCCTTCTCAAGGGGATCGACAGTGCCGCCGAGCAGCTGCTCGAAAACACCCGTCGTTTTGCGCGCGGCCTCCCCGCCAACAACGCCCTGCTGTGGGGCGCCCGCGGCATGGGCAAATCGTCTTTGGTCAAGGCTGCGCAAGCGCACGTGCGCAGCGAGTTGGGCCTTGGTGTAAGGGGCAAACCAGACCTGAAACTGGTCGAGATTCACCGCGAGGACATTGCCTCCCTGCCCCAGTGCCTTGCCCACCTGCGCCGGGCCACTGACCGTTTCATCGTCTTTTGCGATGATTTATCCTTCGATCGCGACGACACCTCCTACAAATCGCTGAAGGCCGTGCTCGAGGGCGGCATTGAGGGCCGTCCTGACACCGTGCTGTTTTATGCGACATCCAACCGTCGACACCTGATGCCGCGCGACATGATGGAGAACGAGCGCTCGACCGCCATCACCCCCTCCGAGGCGGTGGAGGAGAAGGTGTCGCTTTCCGACCGCTTCGGCCTCTGGCTAGGGTTTCACAATGCCACCCAGGACGAGTATCTGGAGATGGTACGCGGCTACGCCCAGCACTACCGCCTGGCGGTCCCGGAGCCGGAGTTGCTGCGCGAGGCGCTGCAGTGGTCCATGACCCGCGGTGCGCGCTCGGGGCGGGTGGCCTGGCAGTACATCCAGGACCTGGCCGGGCGCCTCGGCCAAACGCTGTGAGCGGCGGGACGGCGGGGGCGGGATGGCCGCGGCGCGTGTCGGTCCCTAGGGGGACCGAGTGGTACGATTGGCGCCAGCCGCGGCGGGCCGCGTCGCAGCGGGCGCGCGCTTGCCGACGCCCGCCGGATCACCGCGGTCTCAGGGCTCCATGTGCGGGACGGGATCGACCGGTTTGGCGCCTTGGCGCAGTTCAAAGTGCAGCTGCGGCTGGTCGACGCTGCCGGTCTTGCCGGCTCGTGCGATCACCTGGCCCCGGCGCACCACGTCATCCCGCTTGACCAGGATCTGATCGGCGTGCGCGTAGGCGGACACCCAACCGCCCTCGTGGCGGATTAGCACGAGATTGCCGTAACCCTTGAGCTCGCTTCCCGCATAGGCGACGCGTCCGGATTCGGCGGCGTGGATCTCGGTCCCCATCGGCACCGCGATATTGATCCCGTCGTTGCGGGTGCCATCGGTGCGTGCGCCAAAAGCGACGATCACGCGGCCGTGCACCGGCCAGCGGAACTTGCCCTCCGCCTCGCTCGCAGTGGCCGCCGCGGGGGGCGGGCTTGCGTCACTTGCGCGATTTCCGAGCGCAGCGGTCCGCACCTCCTCGGGCCGATTGGTCTCGGGCTGATTGATGATGCGGGCCTGTACCGGCTCCACCCCGGGGGCGGCCGGCGCGGTTTCGCCCGCGTCGCGCGCGGCGGGCTCGCTGGCGCGCGGCACCCGCAGCACCGTCCCCGCCCGCACCTTTGCGGACTCGGCGATCCCATTGACGCGCTGCAGCTCGGCGAGCTCCACGCGGTATTGGCGCGCGACGCCATAGAGGGATTCCCCGACTTGCAGGGTATGCTGCCCATCCCACCCCTGCGGCGCTTCCGCCGCGGGGGTGGGCGCGGAGGGCAGACGGCTGCGCGCGGCAACGGCACGCCCAGGTGCTCCGCGCGCCGGCAGCGCCAGGCGCTGGCCGGGTTTCAGGGTCGCCCCGTCGCCCAGGCGATTGCGTTCGATCAGCGCGCCGACGGGCACGCTATAGCGTCGGGCAATGGCATAAAGCGTGTCGCCCGGCTGCACCTCGACGGTGTCAGCCGTCGCCGCCCGTGGCTCCTCGGCGCGCCGCGGCGGCGGGTGATCGGCTAGGGCGTACCTGTCGTGAGCGGCTTGGCCATCGTCCTGGCGCGGAGCGCCGCGTTCGAAGCCGCCGCGAGGAAGCGACGCATCCCCAACCTGTGGCGGCGCATCGCTGAGGCCGGCGCCGCGTGGGGCCGTGAGCCCGTCGCTGAGCGCGGGGCTGTAGCCCTGATTGCGCGGCCAGACCGGCTCGGGTGGGGTCGGCAGCGCCCCCGTCGGGCGGGTACTGCCATTTTCAGCGATGCCGAAGGCTGGAAAGTCGAAGCGCGTGACGTCGGCACTGCAGCCGCCCGCCGGAACGACCAGCGCCAACAGCAGCCTACGCACCATCGCACGGGGCGGCCACAAGCC
>JBPYEF010000036.1:0-8333 GCA_051985875.1 Hyphomicrobiaceae bacterium | reverse complement strand
CAAAATCCGGTCCTCCTCCGAGCAGGCAGATAAGCTCCCAATCGAGAAGCCTAATGAAAATGCGGAAGCGCTGAACCGAATACTCTTCTCAAGGCGTCGCGTTATCGCCTCCAGCTGCACGACGATGGTAAACCTATGGCAAAGAAGTATACGGCGCAGGGTGCATGCGGTGCGATCAGGTTCGCGTTCAATACCCATCCTACCTTTATCGCCGTCTGCCGCTGCCTGGACTGCAAGCAGTCGGCGAGTCGGCGACATTCGTCGGCGTCCCGGAGGATACAGCTTTTCAGGGGTTTTCTGCATAGGTGGCTGGTTGGTCGTGGGCAGGGCGCCGGGCGGACGGGTGAGCCCATGCGCATCGGGTTATTGCCCTGGATGCACTCAAGCCCGAACGCTGAAATCGATGCACCCATGGCGTGGACACAATGCCTGACCGATAGGACGCGTGCAACGCATCCATCACGCCTTGTCATGCTCAGCGTCATCGGCTTGGCAATCACGGCCATGCAAGCAAGCGCCGCCGTGGCCGCGGCAAGGAAAAATGCCGGCGGATGCGGCGAGTACAGATATTATCGCGCGGGGAGATGCGTGGATGCACGGGGCAGCGACGCGGGTCCGCCTAGCCATTGGCACCCGTATGATCCCTCAAACTCGAGGTCTGGCGGTCGCTGACGTGCGCCTCGGAACAAAGGGGCTGCGGCTGGACGCCGTGGCAAGCGCGTTTTCCGATAGCGCGAGCGCTAGCGCATCCGCGAATAGCGCATCTCGCCGTCACCGCCGCCTTCAGGCGAGCCCTAGGCTGAGGCGCGCTGGCCAGAGTCCAGCAGCGACCGCATCTCGATCACGGCCGCTCCACACGCCGATACCAGCTCTTCGTCATGCGCTGAGAACAGAATCGCGCTTTCGCGTCCCCAAAACCGCACCAACCGGATGAGGTGCTCGCGCGAAGCGAGGTCGAGACCGTTGCTTGGCTCGTCGAGAAGCAGCACCCTAGGGGCGCCAATCCAAGCTGCGCACAGCATCATCTTCTTTCGCATGCCAAGCGACATCGCGTCGAATCGTGTGCGCAAGTGCTGGGTCAGATCGAACGCGCCGATCAGACCATCTACAGTGGCATCGATCCCGGTGCGTTTCACGGCCGCAACAAAGTGCAGAAGCTCTTCGCCGGTCATGAACGGGTAAATCGGACTCTCGTCCGGCACGTACGATAATCGCCTCTTCGCGTCTTCCGGCGCCTGCATCAGGTCGATGCCGTCCACCCATACCCGCCCTGCATCCGCGCGCTGCGCGCCGGCGAGCAGACGCAGCAAGGTCGATTTCCCGATCCCGTTCGTCCCTCGCAGGGCATGGACTCCCGTTGCGAACGCACAGTCTAGGGAACGGAAGACCTCGCGCCCCTCATAAGAGGCGCCAAGCCCTTCGCCGGCGAGGATCGCATCTTCGCTCATCGCGACACCGCAGCGATCGCGGCTCCGGACCAGGCGGCCGTGAGCAGTACACCATAGATGAAGCTGCGCCGCCCTCCGTGGATGACGGGCCACCGCAGCAGTGCTAGCAAAACCTGATAGGCCACAGCCAATCCGAAAACGATGAGGAGCGATAGGAGACCACGCAAAATCTGCGGCGAGAGAAGAATTACCAGCGGCACGCCATTGAGCAGCAGCACGAACTTGGTGTCGCGTACTGGCCAGTAATGCGGTGGAAGCGGTAGCGCCGCCAGGTAGCCCGCCATCGCGCTGCGCGCGTCGGCCAGCATGCGGTAAAAACCGGCCAGAAGGAGGCTGGTTGCCGCCATCGCCAGGATCGCGGTCGGGAGTGCTCGTCCATCGAAGTGAAAGATCGCCATCAGGCGATCGGCGCCAAGTGCCAGCGCAATCGCGGAGCCGAAGCGCAAGATGGTCTGTGCCGGCCGTTCCGCAATCGCCTTGCACTGAATGAGTAGGGCCGGCGCCCGGCGCGCAAGGATGCGCAGGCCAGTCCCGCTCGACCGCCAGCCGAGACCGAGCCGTTGCCCTCCGCCGGTGCGCTCGAAGCGTTCAGCACCCAACATGCCGATGACGGCGCCGCCAATTGCTGCGATCGCCAGCAGCCACCGCGCACCGTGCACGGGCGCGGCGAACCCCGCGGCCAATGCGCCGTTACCCAGGATGACGCCAGCTAGGACGATATAGCGGCGGATCAGGATAGCCTGCTGTGCGATCGCTGCCAGGCCGAGCAACGCCAGAAGGCAGAATGCTGCATAGGGATCGCGGAGTGGCGATAACATATCCGCCACCGCGATGCCGGCCGATACCAATATCACGCTGTTCGCGGCCGCAAGCAGCGTCGCCTCGACACCAAGGCGCACGCCGCGGGGCAGTGGAAGCGCGCCGGCGTAGCGCATGAACGCCCCACCAGAGACGGCATGCCGCTGAGGCAATATCCACAGAACGGCCGCCAGATCGATCACTATCGCAACAAAAAAATGCTGCTCAGGCGTGAGAGCCGGGGATACCGACGCCGCCAGTAACGATGCGGCGCGCAGGAAAAAGGAAATGACTGGCGGCCCGGGCACGATTAGGCAGGCGAGCACGAACCACTGCCAGTGCCTCAGAGCGAGTTCTCCGCTCGTGCGAATATACCAGCGCAGGCGCAACCGCACTAATCGGCCATACATGGTCAACTGGCCTCACCGTTGCCGACCCGGATCAAGAAATGGCCTCCGGCTTCGCTGGCCGCAATCGAGCTGGGCGAAAGCATCATTCCGGCATGGTGTTCCGCTGGCAGGCAGCGAGTCACCGTCGGCCCTTGTACACCCACGTCGCTGCAGATGCATAGACGCCTAGCCAGGGAGCATAGCGCGCGATTCGCCGACACGAACAGGTCGCAAGCGCAAAGGGCAAGCAGTTGGTGAACGCGCGAGTCTTTGAAACAGCCAGAGAGCAGCGCAGCACAACAAGAGCATCGCTGCTCCGACGTCAAATGTAACCCGAGAGCTGCCTGTAATGCTCGCCGCGCACCCGCCGATCCAGGGGGCTAGAACGACCACGAGGTAGAACAACGTATAGAAAACCCCCATGCCGACCGCACGGGTTTCGGGCAACAGCACACGCGCGGGCAGGCTCATGATCGGTCCAGCGGATATCCCGCTTGCGAGACCGAGTACAACGAACGCGATGATGACCGCGTCGGTACGCGCAGCGATGAGGAGCATTGCGGCAAATCCGCACAAGCCGCCGACCAGGACGGCAAGGTGCCTTTGGGTTCGGTCGGCGAGAATACCTCCTACGGGGATCGATATCACGACTAGCCAAAGCACAATGCTTGTTACGGAGCTGGCCGCTACGACAGACCATCCACGCTCGTGAAGCATTGACGGCCCAAAACTGAAAATCATTCCGAAGCCGCCGTTGAAAAGGCCCCAAATCAGTCCGGCCACTATGACGGCGAGCATGGGCCGGCCGGCAGGCCTCCGCTCGTTTCCCGAACCTGACATCTGCCGCGGCGTAGGGGCGCGATACAACAGCCCCAGAATGAGCATTCCGCAAACGACCAGGGCAGTGCTGAGGAGTAATGCGCACGAGACGGCAGCACCGATCACTGCGAGACGGGGCAGGACGACGAGCGCGAGAGCAATCCCGAGCGGCCAAGAATTGACGAAGATTGCCATCGCCGTCGCGTTCTCCCTCCGGGCGAACCAGTCCATGACCATTTTGGACATGAGAACGTTGAGCAGAACGCCACCGCTGCCCGCCACGAACCGCCCCACAAGTACCAGATACCACGATGGCGACAGGGCCGTCACAAGGCCGCCGCAGATCATCAGCGCAAGTCCGGCCATGACGACTTGTTTGTCCCCATACCGATTGCCTATTGCGCCTCCTGGCAAAGCCAATGCGATACCTGGCGCAAGATATATGCCGATCAGAAAACCTATATCGGCGACGCTGACGCCAAAATCGATTTTGAGCATCGGCGCCAGTACTGCAACGGTTTGGAACTGAAAGGCCATTACCGTTCTGACTGCAAAAAGACACGCAAGCATTTGCCAGCGGCGCTGGAAGCCGATTTTGCCACTCATCAGCCAAGGTCTCTTCGAAGGAACAATGCCGGGGCATTGCTCAGGAGAAGGTATGCCCTGAACTCTTGCGCGCAGGACGTTCGACCGTTTCGTTCTACAGACCTCGCGCCCCTGCCTCCCAGCCGCCCTGATCGCCCTCTGGGGCCGATAGGATCGCGACGAGGCAGCGTAAGATTGTTGTTAGAGAGCTCGGATGCCCGAGTTTAGTTGTTTGCCGTGGGGATGCGCGCATCTTGGCGGCATCCGCCTCGGACCTGCCCTGGACGCAGGCAGCCAAAATGTTATCTTCGCAAAGCGGGTGATCGATGTCCTGCGTAGCTTGGCTTCGCTCTTGCATATAGGTCGGCTCCGCGCGTTGAGCGTTCGCGAGCAGGTCCGGGAGGCCGCTCGATCGTGAATTGGACCCTACAGCCGTCGCCTCAACCGTTGTCGCCGCGTTAGTTGGCGCGTTAACATTCTGTTAGCTGCCGTGAAAAATGCATAAATCGGCTAACAAGAAAGGCGTTCGCCCGCGTGTGCGTGTGGACGGCATGCGGCTCGGCAAATTCAGCCTCTTGGTGCTCGGGCGCTTCGCGCTAACGGGGACGAATGGGCCCTTGGACTTGCCCAACAAGAAGCTTGCGGGTCTTCTGGCCTATCTTGCTTGCACGGCGCCCGAGCGCCATTCCCGAGCAAAATTAGCAACCCTGCTCTGGGGCTCGCATTTTGAGCCTCAGGCGCGCCAAAATCTGCGTCACGCCCTGTTCCGCCTCACCCAGGTCTTGGGTCCCGAAGCCCTTGTCAGGCAGGGCGAAGAGGTTGGGCTCGTCCCCGGCATCATGGACTGCGACGCGGTACACCTTGAGGCGCTTGCCCGAGACGGTACGCAGCATGCCCTCGCCAAGGCGGCGAACCTCTACCAAGGCAGTTTTCTTGCCGATCTCGCGATCACCGAAAAGGGATGGGTTGAATGGGCAAGTACAGAACAGCAAAGGCTCGAGAACCTCGCCCTGGATGTCATGGTGCGGTTGGGCGAGCAGGAGCTAGCGTCCGGAGATCCCGAGAAGGCACTCTCGGCGGCGAGCCGTGCATTAGCTATCAACAATCTCCGCGAAGATGCGCACCGCCTGAAGATGCGCACATTGGTTGCGACAGGTCGCAAGGCCGAAGCGCTCAAGTACTTTGACAATTTGGCCGCGCTCTTGAAACGCGAGCTCAATGTCGACCCGGATGACGTGACTCAACGGCTCGCGCAGGAAGTACGGAGCTTCAGGTCGAACAGAGCAGGCGCAGTACCCGAAGAATCAAAGGTGGACGCGTCGATCTCTGATCGGCCATCGGTTGCCGTGCTACCGTTCCTGAGCGTTGGAAGCCATGCCGATATCGAGCCATTCGCTGATGGATTGACACAGGACATCATTACAGGCCTTTCCCGCATCAAGGCGCTGTGGGTCATCGCTGCGGGTACCATGTTGACTTATAGAAACATGGCCGACGTCAATGTGCCGGCAGTCGCACGCGAACTCGGCGTGCGCTATGTGCTCGAAGGCAGCGTGCGAAAGGGTGGCAACCGCCTGCGCCTTACCTCCCAGCTGATCGAAGCTGAAACCGGCCACCACATTTGGGCCGAACGAATCGATCGCGCCGATGAGGACCTGTTCGAAATTCAGGATGAGTTCACACGAAGCGTCGTGGCGTCGGTGCAGACGCAGCTGATTATCGCCGAAGGGCGTCGTACCAAGGTGAAGGATACGAGTAGGTTCGAACCTGCGCGGCAACTGGCCCGGTCGTGGCAACGGCTTTATGATCTGACTGCCGAGGGGTTGGCCGATTCACGGCTGCTCGCCGAGAAGGCTATTGAGCGGGATCCCAACAGCGGTGAAGCGGCGCGAATGATCGCAACCGCAATTTGGCACCAGATTTATATGGGTTACGTCCCGTGGAATGCCGAAACGATCGCGCAGGTGCACGCCTACGCCAAACGCGCAGTCGAATATTCTCCCTCGGACGAACATGCCTACTGGAGTAGCGCCTTTGCGCATCTTTTCATGATGGAGCATGATCAGGCTGTCGTCTCGCTACGCCGATCCTTGCAGATCAACCCAAACTTCTCACTCGGCTTTGGAACGCTTGGCACCGTATTGGCATGGGCGGGTAGATCCGATGAGTCGGTTGCGAACAACGAGATTGCTCTGCGCATCAATCCGCGCGACCCCTCAATCTTCTTTCGCCACTTCGGGCTCGCGCTGGCCTACTATTTGGCCAGGCGTTATGCAGATGGGCTCAGTCACGCACTCGAAGTAATGCAGCTACGACCGGAGTGGTGGCTCGGCCGGCTAATCTGTGCCGCTTGCCTCGCCAAGACGAATAGGCGGGCCGAGGCAAAGCGCACGATGGCTGAGCTGGCGAAAGAGCGTCCAGATCTCGCAATCCAGACGCTGCACATGTTGCCCTTTGCAAACGCCGCTGATCAGGAACATTTTTTCGAAGGCCTTCGGCGCGCGGGTCTGTCGGAAACGCGAGGATGATGGAGGTACACTAAACCAGGACCAGCTCGCGAGGTCAGCGCGAGCATTCACGTGGGGTATCGGGGGCGTCGGGTTCTCGATGCACGCCCATTGGTCGGCTCGACGCTGAGAAGCACCTAAGGATCGTGCAGGGGATCAAAGGGTGTGCGGCACATTGCACCGCGATCTTGTGCTCGCTCGCCTCAGACCCGCCGAACTAGGGCTTGTACTCAATTTTTGCTGGCCATGAGGCTCGAACAGTGATTCAAGCTGACAAACATCGGTGCTTGGATCCTGCGCTACGATCTCACAGACTTCGAGTGGAGCGTCATCGAGCCTCTGTTGCCGTAGGACCAACGCGGCGTGAAGCCCAAGAACAATCGAAGCGTTCTCAACGGCATCTTCTGGGTATTGCTCGCCGGCGCACCATGGCGCGATCTTCCCGAACGATACGGGCCCTACACCACGGCGTACAACCGCTTCAATCGGTGGCGAAAAGCGGGCATCTGGGACCGCTTGATGGACGCTATCGTCAAGGCCCACGACGGGAAGGTGCAGATGATCGACAGCTCGATCGTGCGCGTGCATCAACACGTCTCCGGGCCCAAAAAAAGAGTGAAGATCGTTGTGTGGGCCGAAGCCGGGGTGGGCTCACCACGAAGATCCACGCGCGCGTCGACGCGAAAGGCCGCCCGGTCTGCCTCCTAATCTCGCCGGGCGAGGTGCATGACGCCGCTCGCGCCGAAGCTCTGCTCAAAGGGCTTGAGATCGGCGCCCTCGTCATTGCCGACAAGGGCTATGACGCCGATAGCATCCGCGCACATATCCGCGGCCAGGGCGCGGTCCCCAACATTCCGAACCGAGCCAATCGCAAAACAAAGTACCGCTGGACAAAAGCACTATTCGCGAGCGGAACATTGCCCGGTAACACCAGATAAGATCCGGAACCTTCAGAGGAAGCTCTATTGCAAGGCGAAGGCGGAGCCCGCCTTCCGTTTCTACGTGCTCTGCGACAAGATCTGTCGGGAGGACATTCTCTATCACGCCTACAGGATGGCTCGCGCCAATGCGGGTGCTCCCGGCGTGGACGGGGTGACCTTCGCGCAGATCGAGGAACAGGGCCTGGAGAGGTGGCTGGCAGGCTTACGCGAGGAACTGGTCTCGAAAACGTACCGGCCCGATCCGGTGCGGCGGGTGATGATCCCGAAGCATGGGGGAGGCGAGCGTCCGCTCGGTATTCCTTCTATCCGTGATCGTGTGATTCAGACTGCCGCCAAGATTGTGCTGGAACCGATATTCGAGGCCCACTTCGAGGATAATGCGTACGGATACCGCCCCGCTCGCGGAGCGGCGAATGCAGTCAAGGACATGCACTGGCAGTTGAGCCGGGGCTACACGGATGTGGTAGACGCAGACCTTTCCCGGTACTTTGATTCAATTCCGTACACAGAGCTATTAAAGTCGGTAGCCCGCCGTGCCGCGGATGGCGCTGTGCTGCGGCTGATAAAGCTGTGGCTGAAGGCGCCGATCGAGGAACGGGATGGCGACGGGAAGCGGCGGATTGTTGGCGGCAAGAAGAACAAGCTCGGCACTCCTCAAGGTGGGGTTGCCAGCCCACTGCTGGCCAACATCTACATGAACCGCGTCCTCAAGCACTGGCGTCTATCCGGACGTGATGAGGCCTTCCGTGCCCACGTTCACTTCTCCTTCTCGCGCAAAAGCTGTAGGTTCCTCTCCAGGGCTCGTGGACATATCGAGCCCCGGGGTGCCTGGGTTCCCCCCGTTTG
>JBPYEF010000035.1:0-8047 GCA_051985875.1 Hyphomicrobiaceae bacterium | reverse complement strand
CCATCCCGTCAGCCAGGTCTGGGACGAGGTCGTTGAAATCTTCGCCGACATGGGCTTTGCCGTCGCCGAAGGCCCCGACATCGAAACCGACGAGCTGAACTTCACCAAGCTCAACATTCCCCCCGAGCATCCATCGCGTCAGGAGCACGATACGTTCTACCTGCAGCCGCGATCGGACGGCTCGCGCATGCTGCTGCGCACGCATACGAGCCCAGTGCAGATCCGCACCATGCTCGCCACTGCCCCGCCGATCAGGATCATCGCCCCCGGGCGCGTCTATCGCATCGACAGCGACGCCACGCATACGCCGATGTTCCATCAGATCGAGGGCCTGGTGATCGACAAGGAGACCCACCTCGGCCACCTCAAGTGGTGCCTGGAGGAGTTCTGCAAGGCGTTCTTCGAGGTCGACCGGGTCGGCATGCGCTTTCGCGCTTCCCACTTCCCCTTCACGGAACCGTCGATGGAGGTGGACATCGATGCCGCGGCGATCGGCAAGCCCGGACAGTGGCTCGAGATCCTCGGCAGCGGCATGGTGCACCCGACCGTGCTCGCCAACTGCGGACTCGACCCCGATGTGTACCAAGGTTTTGCCTTCGGTATGGGTCTCGATCGCATCGCCATGCTGAAGTACGCCATTCCCGACCTGCGGGACATGTTCGCTGCCGACGCGCGCTGGCTCAGGCATTACGGCTTTGCCGCGCTCGACGTGCCAACGCTCGCCGGTGGCCTGTCCCCTTAGATCCATTGCACGCTGGCGCTCCGGCCCATGAAGTTCACCCTATCCTGGCTCAAGGACCACCTCGACACTTCTGCCTCCCTCGAGGTGCTCGTCGACACGCTCTCGGCCATCGGGCTCGACGTCGAGAGCGTCGATGATCCGCATGCCCGACTAGCCCCCTTCACGATTGCCCGCGTCATCGCCGCAAAGCCCCATCCCAATGCCGACCGCCTGCGCGTGTGCACGGTCGAGACTGGGGGCGGGACCGTCGAAGTGGTGTGCGGGGCGCCCAACGCCCGGAGCGGCATGATCGGCGTGTTCGCCCCGGTCGGCAGCCACATCCCCGGAACCAACACCACGCTCGAGAGGCGCCCGGTGCGCGGCGTCGCCTCCAACGGTATGCTGCTGTCGGAACGCGAGCTCGGCATCTCCGACAGCCACGAGGGCATCGTCGAGCTGTCTGCGGAGTACGCCGCGCACGTCGGGGAGCGTTACGCCGAGGTGCTGGGACTTGCCGACGCGATCATCGACGTCAAGCTCACTCCCAATCGCCCGGATTGCACGGGAGTGCACGGCATCGCCCGCGACCTGGCGGCCGCGGGCCTCGGCACGCTGCGGCCGACGCAGCTTCCCAGCGTCGCGGGTGGCTTCGAGTGCCCCGTCGCCATCGAGCTCGTGTTCAGCGCAGAGCAGCAATCCGCCTGTCCCTGCTTCGCCGGCCGCTACCTCGCTGGAGTGAGCAACGGCGAATCGCCGGCCTGGATGCAGCGGCGCCTGCGCGCCGTCGGCTTGCGCCCGATCAACGCCCTGGTCGACGTCACCAACTACATCAGCCTCGACCATGGTCGTCCGTTGCACGTCTACGACGCCGATAAGCTGCACGGGGCAATCCGCGCGCGCCTGGGCAGGAGCGGGGAGAGCTTCCTTGGGCTCGACGGCCACCGCCACGAGGTCGACGCCAGCATGTGCGTGATCGCCGACGATGCAGCCGTTCTCGGGCTCGGCGGCCTGCTCGGGGGCGCGGAGACCGGCTGCACGCACGCCACGCGCAACGTGCTGATCGAGTCCGCCTATTTCGATCCGTTGCGCACGGCCGCCACGGGGCGCAAGACCGGCATCGTCAGCGACGCACGCTACCGCTTCGAGCGTGGCGTCGACCCGGCGTTCATCATCCCGGGCCTCGATCTTGCAACCGCGATGATGTTGCAGATCGCCGGCGGCACGCCGTCGCACGCGCGGGTTGCCGGCGCGCCGCCGCTGCAGCGGCGGGTCATCCCGTTTGTCTTCGCCAGCATCGCCAAGCTCGCCGGCCTCAGCCTTCCCGAGGCACAGATACGCACCACGCTGCAGGCCCTTGGGTTCGGCGTCGCCAGCGGCGGCCAACGGGTGGCAGTGGTCGTGCCGAGTTGGCGCCCGGACGTGCACGGCCCTGCCGATCTCGTCGAGGAGGTCGTGCGCATCGCCGGCCTGGACAAGATCCCCTCCGTGCCACTGCGACGGGCGAGTGGCGTTGCCCGCCCGGTGCTGACCGAGCGGCAGCGCCGGGTACGCCGGGCGCGCCGGGCATTGGCGGCGCGCGGACTGACGGAAGCGGTGACGTGGTCCTTCATCCCGCAAAGCGCGGCCGCTGCATTCGGCGGCGGCCAGAAGGAGCTGCAAATCGCCAATCCGATCTCGAGCGAAATGACGACCATGCGGCCAAGCCTTTTGCCGGGCCTGCTGTCCGCGGTGAAGCGCAACCGCAATCGCGGGGTCGGCGACATCGCCCTATTCGAGGTGGGTCAAGCCTATCGCGGTGATGAGCCCGCGGACCAGTTCGTCGCCGCGAGCGGCGTGCGCGCCGGCGCTGCGGCGCTCGCAGGAAGCGGTCGCCATTGGGCCGGCGCGGCGGGCGAGGCCAGCGTGTTCGATGCCAAGGCCGACGTGACCGCGCTGCTCGCCGAGCTCGGCTTCGACGCCGATAAGGGGCAATTGCGAGACAACGCTCCGGGTTGGTTCCATCCGGGCTGCTCGGCAAGCCTGCAGCTTGGACCGCAGACGGTCATCGCCCACTTTGGCGCGCTGCATCCCGAGGCGCTCGCGCTGCTCGACCTCGATGTGCCGGTCGCGGCCTTCGAAGTGTTCCTCGAGGCGCTGCCTCCCGAACGCAAGCGCGGGCGACGACCCGTGTTCGGCGTGCAGAATCTGCTTCCCGTACGGCGCGATTTTGCCTTCGTGCTCGCCTGCGACGTGCCGGCAGGGGATGTGATCAAGGCGGCGCGCGGCGCCGACCGGTCGCTGATCACCGGCGTCGTGCTGTTCGACGTGTTCGAGGGTCCAAGCCTCGGCCCAGGCAAGAAGTCGCTCGCGCTCGAGGTGACCCTGCAGCCGACGGAGAAAACGCTCACCGATCAGGAGATCGAAGCGGTTGCTGCAAAGATCATCGCCGCGGTCGGCAAGGCGACCGGCGGGCAGATCCGCAAATGAGCGAACGCGGTGCTCATTCCGCGGTAGCGGAGAGACCATCGGTGAAGGCTTTGATCAGCGTGGCGAGCGCGGCGCGTCGATCGACCGGTGCGCTCGTGAGGTAAGGGTCGCGCGCGACCGCCGCAACCGTGGCGAACGGCTTGGCCTGCAGCTCGGCGAACAGGCTCGCAGTCTCGCGCACCGCCTCGAGCGGGTCCGCCTCGGGCTTGCGCGCAAGGTGCTCCTGGCGAAGCCGGACGATCGAACTCGCCAACAGCCAGGCGCGTGCCCCGGCGGGATCGGCGTGAGCGCCCTCCGCGCGATCGGCCAGGCCGGGCGCGCCACCGCCCTGCGCCGCAAGCGCCGGCGGTACCTCGGCGAAGCCGAGCAACTCGTTGGGGGTCACGTGCAGGGCGTCGCAGATTTTCTGCAACAGTGTGAGGCTCGGTTCGACCTCGGCGCGCTCGTAGCGCGTGTAGCGGTTCTCCTCGATGCCGAGCGCCCGGGCGAAGAAGCGGGCGCGCGCGAAGCCGCGCTGAAGCCGAAGGCGCTTCAGCCGGGTCGCGAAGCGCAAGCGCGCGTCGGGAGCGAGGCCGGCCATGTCCCTCCCTTTTTCGCACAAATCTCGCCGCTCCGGTCGGGATGGCACGCCAAGCTAACGACAACTTTTCGTGAGATTGCACGGGCGCCGCCGATCCCAGCCCGCCGCCAAGCTCGGGGCGCCGCGCGCCCCGAGCGCAGCCAAAAGCCGGGAGGCACCCTTCCAGGGGCACCGTACCGCGCTTTGGGCGTTCCAATTGGCTACCGCTGAGTGCTAAGCAGCGTCCCCATGACGGACACCACCCGCATCCGCAATTTCTCGATTATCGCGCACATCGACCACGGCAAGTCGACGCTGTCGGATCGCCTGATCGAACTATGCGGCAACGTCTCGGACCGGGAGATGAAGGACCAGATCCTCGACTCCATGGATATCGAACGCGAGCGCGGCATCACCATCAAGGCGCAGACCGTGCGGCTCGACTACCGCCACCGCGACGGCAAGACCTATCAGCTGAACCTCATGGACACGCCGGGCCACGTGGACTTTGCCTACGAGGTGTCACGCTCGCTCGCTGCTTGCGAGGGTGCGGTGTTGGTGGTCGATGCGAGCCAAGGGGTCGAGGCGCAGACCCTCGCCAATGTCTACCAGGCTCTGGATAACGACCTCGAAATCCTCACCGTCCTCAACAAGGTCGATCTGCCTGCCGCCGATCCGGAGCGCGCCAAACGCCAGGTGGAGGAAGTAATCGGCCTCGATGCGTCCGGCGCGATTCCGATCTCGGCGAAAACCGGCGAGAACGTGCGCGCGGTGCTCGAGGCGATCGTCGAACGCTTGCCGGCCCCCAAGGGTGAGCGCGACGCCCCACTCAAGGCGCTGCTGATCGACAGCTGGTATGATGCCTATCTTGGGGTTGTCGTGCTGGTGCGGATCTTCGACGGCGCACTGCGCAAGGGCCAGCGGGTGAGGCTGATGGCCTCCGGCGGCGGCTATCAGGTGGAACGCGTCGGCATCTTCCGCCCCAAGCAGGAGATGCTGGCCGAGCTCGGCCCCGGCGAGGTCGGGTTCTTCACCGCGGCGATCAAGCAGGTGGCCGATACGCGCGTCGGCGATACGATCACCGACGAACGGCGGCCAACAGAAGCGCCGCTGCCGGGATTCAAGCCGGCACAGCCGGTCGTGTTCTGCGGCCTGTTTCCAGTCGACGCCGCGCAATTCGAGGACCTGCGCGAGGCGATGGCGCGGCTCAGGCTCAACGATGCGAGCTTCAGCTACGAGACGGAAAGCTCAGCCGCCCTGGGCTTCGGCTTTCGTTGTGGCTTCCTCGGGCTGTTGCATCTCGAGATCATCACCGAGCGGCTAGAGCGTGAATTCCATCTCGAGCTCATCACCACGGCGCCGAGCGTCATCTACCACGTGTACCGCCACGACGGCACCAGGATCGAGATGCACAATCCCGCCGACATGCCCGATCCCGTGCACATCGACCGCATCGAGGAGCCATGGATCGAAGCGACCATTCTGGTGCCCGACGAGCATCTCGGCGGCGTGCTCAAACTGTGCCAGGATCGGCGCGGGCGGCAGAAGACCCTAACCTACGTCGGCTCGCGCGCGATGCTGGTCTACGAGCTGCCGCTGAACGAGGTGGTATTCGACTTCTACGACCGCCTCAAGTCGATCAGCAGGGGCTATGCCTCGTTCGACTACCAGATCCGCGGCTACGAGCCCGGCGATCTCGTCAAGATGATGATCCTCGTCAACGGCGAGCCGGTCGATGCGCTCTCGGTCATCGTCCACCGTGCGCGCGCCGAAAGCCGTGGCCGCGCCATGTGCGAAAAGCTGAAGGAGCTCATTCCGCCGCACCTGTTCCAGATCCCAATCCAGGCGGCGCTTGGCGGACGCATCATTGCCAGGGAAACGATCCGAGCTCTGCGCAAGGACGTGCTCGCCAAATGCTACGGCGGCGACATCACGCGCAAGCGCAAGCTGCTCGAGAAGCAGAAGCGCGGCAAGAAGCGCATGCGCCAGTTCGGGCAAGTGGAGATCCCGCAGGAGGCCTTCATCGCCGCCCTCAAGATGGACGAGAACTGAGCGGCGGGTATCAGGCGGCCTCGTCCTCGGCGATCGCCTGCCCACTGGACAACTCGGGCAGCTCCTCGATCATGCCGAGCGCGTGCATGTAGACGGCGAGGATCGCCTCTTCCTCTTGCCGGTCCGTCTGGCTCATCTTGCGTAGGCTGACGATCTTGCGCAGCGCCTTGACGTCGAAGCCGAGTGCCTTCGATTCGGCGTACTTGTCGCGGATGTCGCCGGCGAGAGCCTTCTTCTCAGCCTCCAGCCGTTCGATCTGCTCGACGAGCTGACGCAGTTGCTTTTGAGTCGAGACCTGCAGCGCTGTCATCGCCTATCCTCGAGGTGAACGCCGCGACACGCGCGGCACTACGGCGGGCACGACGGTGATGCCGGCGCATCGGTGGCATTGGGCGCCGTCAAGGGCCCGGACGCTAGCCGGCGCCATTCCGCGCGGCAAGCGCCACGGCCGCTAAATCCAGAGGATTCTTGGCCACTCGGCCACGACAATCGGCCACGACAATCGGCCAAGACAATCGGCCAAGACAATCGGCCAAGACAATCGACCACGACAATCGACCGGGACGATCGGCCAAGACACTCGCCCCAGACACTCGCCCCAGACAAGGCCAGAGGAAACCCCGGCGAGCCGACACGAAGGAAGCCTCATTTAAGGATTGAGCGCGACTGGGCCACGCGCAGCGCGCGGGGAGCGGGGGGAGATACCGGCATTGGCAACGACGCCGCGCGAGCGCCAGTGCCGAGGACTAGCGCGTGCGGGCGATGATACGGTTCTGAACCCCGTGCGCGCCGAGCAGCGGACGCTTGGCACTGATCGCGCCGGCATTTACGCCGGCCCAGCCAATCTCCCCGGAGAGCCGGCCGTACTCGATCTTCGGACAGCGGTTCATGACCACCTTCAGTCCGGCCGCCTCGGCCTCGGCGGCGGCCTCGCGATTGACGACGCCGAGCTGCATCCAGACCACCTTGATCGCGAGCTTCTGCCGCAATGCGATCGCCTCGCGCGTGATGGCGAGTGCCGCTGTGGCGTTGCGAAAGATGTCGACAATGTCGACCGGACCTGGCACGTCGCCGAGCGCGGCATACACGGGCATGCCCTGGATCGTCTGCCCAACGAGCGCCGGATTAACGGGAATGATCGTGTAGTGCTTGCCGAGCAGGTACTTCATCGCAAAGTAGCTCGGCCGGTTGCTGGCACCGCTGGCGCCGACCATGGCGATCCTCTGCGCATCGCTGAGGATGCCGGCGATATATTCGTCCGTGTAACTCGGTGCCTGCATCGCGGGCCTGAGGAAGGAACCCGGCGTGCGCTCAACGCTCCGCGCCGGGCCAGTTCGGGGCACGCTTGGCGAGGAAGGCGTCGACGCCTTCGGCCGCCTCGGCGTGCAGCATGTTGGTAACCATCACCTCCGAGGCGTAGGCGTAGGCATCCTCAAGCGGCATTTCCAGCTGGCGATAGAACGCCCGCTTGCCGAGGGCCAGCGTCGCCGACGGCAATGCCGCGATCCTGTCGGCGAGCTCGAACGCCGCCTCGAGCGCCGCGCCGGCCGGCACCACGCGGTTGACGAGCCCATATTCCAAGGCAGCCTCGGCCGGCAGCATGTCGCCGAGCAACAGCATCTCCATGGCGCGTTTGCGCGGAACATTGCGGGAGAGCGCCACCATGGGGGTTGAGCAGAACAGGCCGATGTTCACGCCCGGCGTGCAGAAGCGCGCGGTCGCCGCCGCTACCGCCAGATCGCAGGTGGCGACCAGCTGACAGCCCGCGGCCAGCGCCGCGCCCTCGACCGCGGCGATCACCGGCTTGGGACAGGCGATGATTGCCCCCATTAACTCGCGGCATCGGCGCATGATCAGCGCGTAGTAGGCGCGTCCATCGTCGGCGTCGCTGCGATGGCTCGTGAGCTCCCTGAGGTCGTGGCCGGACGAAAATACGCTGCCCTCGGCGGCGATGATGACTGCCCGCACGTCGCGGTCTTCTGCGGCCGCGGCAATCGCCGTCGAAAGGGCGTCGAGCATCGCCTCCGACAGCGGGTTGCGCTGCTCCGCGCGGGCAAGGGTGAGGAGCGTAGCGCCGGCGCGCCGCGCTTGCCTGAGCCCGCCATCCCCTGCGCGGTCGACGGGCTTGCGCCGGCGCGGGGGGTGGGTCGTGCTTGCCGCTGCGGCGCCCAGCGCCGCGGGCCTGGCCCGCCGCTTGTGCACGCCGGTCACGTCGGATTCTGCCTACTGCAGCACGGCATCGATTTTTT
>JBPYEF010000034.1:0-13386 GCA_051985875.1 Hyphomicrobiaceae bacterium | reverse complement strand
GCGCTTCGAGCTCGGCAAGCTCGCGCGCAACGGCGTCGAGCACCTCGACACGGTTTGGCGCGCCATCCGCCTGGCGGCCGGCGAGCGCATCGCCAACAACCTGCCGAGCCCCGAGCGGCTCGCGCGCGTATTGTCGGACAGCCACGTCGAGCGCTTGGCCGCGCGGGTGCGCGATGGCAAGCCAATCGAGGGCCCGACCGAACAGTGGACGGGATCGGACGCGCAGGCCGGCGGGGAGCAGCACACGACCTCGTTCTCGATCGTCGACCATCACGGAAACGCGGTGTGCGTGACGCAGAGCCTCGGCAGCCCGTTCGGTTCCGGCGTGGTGGTGCCGGAGACCGGGATTTGCCTCAACAATTTCCTGTACTGGGCCGATATCAATCCCGAGAGTCCCAACCGCACCGCGCCGGGAGCTCCGCTGGGAATTTGCATGGCGCCGAGCATCAGCCTGCGCGACGGCAAGCCGGTGCTCGTGCTCGGTACGCCCGGGAGTTACGGCATTCTGCAGACCCAGGCGCAGGCGATGGTGCAGTACGTCGACTTTTGCTCCCCCCTGCAGGACGCCATCGAGCAGCCGCGCGCGCGGCTGTGGGATGGGCGGCGCGTGGAGGCCGAAGCGCGCATCGATCCCGCGGTGCTGCGGCAGCTGGCCGGCCGCGGCCACGCCATCGCGCCCGGCGAAGCCTGGACCATGCGCGTCGGCGGTATGCAGGCGGTGGCCATCGAGGCGACGACGGGCCTGATGATCGGTGGCTGCGACCCGAGGCGCGACGGCTACGTGGCGACCGCATGAGTCCGCCGAACGCGGCGGCTGCGGCGATCAGCCCCCACGCGCGGCGTCGCGGTGTGCCAGGTGCTGTACGGCGATCCGGCCCACCTTTTCACGCGCGATGATCAGCTTCATGATCTGCGCGGTGCCGTCGCCGATCTCGAGGCCGAGCACGTCGCGCAGGCGCTGCTGGTGCGCGAGGTCCATCGTATAGCCGTAGTGGCCGTGCGTCAGCAGACATTGGTGGATCACCTCAACGGCGACCTTCGGTGCATACCACTTGGCCATCGCCGCCTCGGCGGTATGCGGCAGCCGACGTTCGCGCAAATCGAGCGTGAGATAGCAGAGCTGGCGGGCCATGGTCAGGAACGTCTCCGCTTCGGCGAGCGGGAAGGACACGCCCTGGTATTGGGCGAGCGGCGCCGCAAACGCCTCGCGCTCCTTGACGTAGGCCCAGGTCTCGTCCAGCGAGGCCTGCGCCGCAGCGATGCACTGCAGCCCGATCAGCGCGCGCGAGTAGTCGAAGCCCTGCATCACCTGCACGAACCCTGCACCCTCCTCGCCCAGCATGCACTCGGCGGTCACCGCGACGTCGTCGAAGAACACCGACCCGCGCGCGACGAACTTGGTCCCCAGATCCTCAAAGCGGGTGCGCGCGACACCCTTCTCGTGGAGATCGACCAGAAATGCCGAGACGCCGCGGGCGCCGCTGCCGGGCGGTCCGGTGCGCGCGAATACCACGGCTGCATCGGCCTCGGTCGAGAAGCTCATCGAGGTCTTCTCGCCATGCAAGCGGTAGCCATTGCCCGATCGCGTTGCGCTGACGATGAGGTTGGCGGCATCAGAGCCGCCGCGTGGCTCGGTCAGGCCGAGCCCCACCACTGCCTCACCCGCGACGATCCTTGCAATCCAATGCCGCGCCAAATGCGGCGAGGCGTGCCGGGCTAGAATGCTGCCAACCAGCGACCCGAGCAGTTGCACGTAGCTGACGCTCAAATCGCCGTTGGCGATCTCCTCGATGACCAGCCCCGCGGTCACCCCGGGCTGAGCGAGCCCGCCGTGCGCCTCCGGCAGATCGATGCCGATCAGACCGAGCCTCCCCATGTCCCGAAGCAGCTCCCGGTCGAACGCGCCGGCCTTCTCGCGCGCCTGGTAGCCCGGTGCCAAGCGGTCGGCGGCAAACCTTCGCGCCGTCTCCTGCATGGCCCGCTGCTCTTCGCTCAGGGCAAACAGTGCTCGGCTCATGCGATGACCTCCCTTGTTGCCCATCACCTCCTGCCGGTTCCCCATTGCTATCGCCCCGGCACCTGCGACCGCACCTGTCGACGCCGCCGAGGCGCCAGGATAGCCTCCGACCCCTCGCATTGCATCCCACGTCGCCTGGCCCGCCAGCCCGCTTTTTACACGGCCGTTCGCGACGCCCCCGCAGTCACAACGCGCAAAACGAGGTCTCTCATGACGCAAGCAGGGCCGGTGCACTACGGTTTGACCGAGGAGCAACTGCGCAGCATCCCGACCGTCTACCGGGCGGACCTCTTTAGGGGCAAAACCGCGCTTGTCACCGGCGCCGGCAGCGGCTTCGGGTTCGCCATCGCCACGCTGCTCGCGCGTCTCGGCGCCGATCTCGCCGTCGTTGGGCGCAACGAGGCGCGCTTGGCAAGGGCCAAGGCCTTCTTTGAGAGTCTCGGAGCGCGCGTCTACGCCGAGCCGTTCAACATTCGCGACCACGAGCGCTGTGCGGCGCATGTGGGCAACGTCTGGCGCGAGCTCGGGCGCCTCGACGTGCTGGTCAACAATGCGGGCGGTCAGTTCGCACAGATGGCCCTCGACTTCAAGCCAAAGGGCTGGAACGCGGTGATCGATACCAACCTCAATGGCACCTGGTACATGATGCAGGCTGCTGCCAGGGCATGGGTGGAGCGGAAGGCTCCCGGTGCAATCGTCAATATCGTCGCCGACTTCTGGCGCGGAATGCCGGGGATCGCCCACACCGCCGCCGCGCGCGCCGGTGTCGCCTTCCTTTCCAAGAGCGTTGCCGTGGAGTGGGCGCCGCTCAACATTCGCGTCAACTGCATCGCTCCGGGCGTGTTGGAGACCTCGGGATTTGCGCACTATCGCGCGGAGGGTTTGCAAACCTACACGCAGGCCAATCCGCTGCGGCGGGCGGGCGACGCTTGGGACGTGGCGGAGGCGTCGGTCTATCTCGCCGCGCCCTCGGCCAAGTTCATCACCGGCGAGGTGCTCACCGTCGATGGCGGCCAGCAGTGCTGGGGCGATCCCTGGCCGACCGGCCGGCCGGATTATTTCCGCGTCGGCTAGTCGCTGGCCAGGGTAACGAAACGGCGCGAATGTCCGCGCGTGCGGGTCGGCCAAGACGCCGGGTGGCACCCGGCTCTGCGTCGGCCGTGCCGTCGCCCGGCCATCGCCTCGGGTCCGCTGCGCGGCGCGGCTGGCCCAAGGACCAGCGCTCCTGCCTACGGCCACGGCCAACCTTAGCGAGAGTGCCAACCTTACCGATAGCGTGTTGATGCGCAGCGCCTGCGACGCATGAGGCGTATTTGCGTTTTTGCGCGTCTCGATCCCCCGCTGGGCGATTCCGCCCGCGCCGTGGCGGGCGGTGCGATGTTTCCCCGATTTGGGCCAGGGTGTTGACAAGGGTTGCCGAACGGGCTCCATGTGCCGCAGGCACGGCGGCCGCCGCCGTGTCCTCACCTGCCAGGCGCGCGCGGCGTCATGTCGGCGCGCGGGCAAGCTGTCGGCGCACGCCGACCCGGTCGCAGCCTACCCGGTCAAAACAAGGAGCACGCTGCCTTGCGCACGCTCGTCGTCTGCTCAGGCGGACTCGATTCGGTCACCTTGGCGCACAAGGTTGCGGCCGAGGGCTGCCTGATCCACCTCGTCTCGTTCGCCTACGGCCAACGCCACGCCAAGGAGCTCACCTTCGCGCGCGCCTGTGCCGCGCGCCTCGCCGTCACGCACGACGTCGTCGACATCGCCGATATCGGCCCGCGGCTCGCCACCTCGGCGCTGACCGGGAGCGCGCCGGTGCCAGAGGGGTACTATGCCGCCGAGACGATGCGCATCACCGTCGTCCCCAACCGCAACGCCATCATGCTGACCATTGCCTTCGGCGTGGCGGTCGCCCGGGGCGCCGAAGCAGTCGCCGCGGCGATGCATGGCGGCGATCATTTTATCTATCCCGATTGTCGCCCGGGTTTCGTAGAGACCTTCGCCGCCATGCAGCGCATGGCGCTCGAGGGCGTCGCACAGATCACCCTCGCCGCCCCATTCCTGCGCTGCAGCAAGGCCGACATCGTGCGCGAAGGCGCGCGGCTTGGCGTGCCCTTCACCGAAACCTGGTCCTGCTACCGCGGTGGAAGCCACCACTGCGGTCGCTGTGGGACGTGTGTTGAGCGCCGCGAGGCTTTCCACCTCGCCGGCATCGATGATCCGACATCCTACGAAGATGCGGAGTACTGGCGTGATGCCCGCCGCGAGCACCTCGCCGCGCAAGCCTTCCAGCACGCCGCCGACGCGGCATCCAAGCATCAGAGTTGAGGCGGTACGCCATGTACACGATCGCCAAACGCTTCGCCTTTTCCGCATCGCACAGCATCGGCGGCCTAGCCGCGGACCACCCCTGCGCGCGCCTGCACGGCCACAACTACGAGGTCGAGCTCATCCTGCAGGCGCCGGTCCTCGACGGCATCGGCTTCGTGCGCGACTTTCGCGAGCTTGCGTGCGTCAGGGACTTCATCGACGCGACGCTCGATCACAGACATCTCAACACCGTCCTCGGCCACGATCAAACCACCTGCGAGGTGATCAGCCGTTGGCTGTACGACTGGTGCAAGCCGCGCCTGCCCGAGGTAGTGGCCGTGCGCGTGAGCGAGACGCCGTGCACCTGGGCGGAATACAGGCCATGAGGGAGCGCATCACCATCAGCGAGATCTTCGGGCCAACGGTTCAGGGCGAAGGGCCGCTGATCGGGCGCGCGACCGTGTTCGTTCGCAGCGCGGGGTGCGACTACCGCTGCAGGTGGTGCGATACCGCCTATGCGGTGCTGCCCGAATACCGGGCGCAATGGCTGGCGCTGACGGCGCCTGAAATCATGGCGCGCGTCGAGGAGCTGAGCGGCGGCCGGCCGGTGCTGGTGACGCTCTCCGGGGGCAATCCGGCGCTGCAGCCGTTCGCGCCGCTGATCTCGCTGGGTCGTGAAAGGGGCTATGGCTTCGCGCTGGAAACGCAGGGCAGCATCTCCCAGGCGTGGTTCGCCGAGCTCGACTGGCTGATCCTCAGCCCGAAGCCGCCATCGGCGGGAGTGGGGAGCGCAGAGGCGGTCGCTGCCTGCCTGGCGGCTGCCAACGGGCGCCCTCGCTGCGCGCTCAAGATCGTGGTATTCGACGACGCGGACTACGGCTATGCGCAAGCGGTGGCGGCGCGGTATTCCAGCGTTCCGGTCTATCTGCAGGTCGGCAATCCCGCACCTTTGGCAGCTGCCGGGCAACCGCTTGCCGAAGAGGCGGATACGCCCGAGCTGCTGCGGCGCTTTCGATGGCTGGTCGACAAGGTCGCTGCCGATCGCTGGTTCAGCGCGACGGTCCTGCCGCAGCTGCACGTGCTGGCCTGGGGCAACAAGCGCGGCGTCTGAGCGTGAACAGGAAGTATCGCGCACGCCCGCACGGGCGTCGCCGCGCCTGCGCTGTGGCGCCTCCCCGACCCGTGGCCTCCCCGCGTTTCGTACGCGCGGCGTTCCTATCTGCCGGGCGTTCCCCGCCGCTGCTGCCCGCTGGGCTAGTTCATGTGCCAGCCGTGGCTGACGATGATCGACTCACCCGTCATGGCATTGGTTTTGAATGCGGCGAGCAGCAGCGCCACCTCGGCGATATCCTCGACCATGGTGAACTGCTTGTCGACCGTCTCGCCGAGCATCACCTCCTTGACCACACGCTCTTCCGTGATGCCGAGCTCCTTGGCCTGCTCGGGAATCTGCTTCTGCACCAGGGGCGTCATGACGAATCCCGGACAGATCACGTTGGCGCGCACGTTGTGCTTGGCGCCTTCCTTGGCCATCGTGCGCGCCAGGCCGAGGATCCCGTGCTTGGCGGCGACGTAGGCGGACTTCAGGGGTGAGGCCTCGTGGCTGTGCACCGAGCCCATGTAAATCAGGGCGCCGGAGTTCTGCTTGTACATGTATTTCACGCACGCCTTGGTCGTCAGAAATGCTCCGTCGAGATGGATTGCCAACAGCCTCTTCCAGTCGGCGAAGGGAAAGTCTTCGATCGGATGCACGATCTGGATGCCGGCATTGGAAACGAGAATGTCGATCGTGCCGAACGCCGCAACCGCCTTGGCGACGCCGGCGTTGACCTCCTCCTCGTTGGCGACATCCATGCGCACGCCGATCGCCGATTTCTCGCCGGCAAGCTCGCTCGCCGCCTTTGCCGCGGCGCCCGCGTCCAGATCGGCGATCGCCACGCGAGCGCCGGCGTCAAGATAGCGCTTTGCGATCGCGTGCCCGATGCCACTCGCCGCGCCGGTGATCAGCGCGACTTTGCCGTTGAGCTGCATGTCCCGTTCTCCTGCTGAGGTGTAAACAGCGTTCACGCGCAGCGCGCAGCCTAGAGCGGCGAGGCCAATGAGGCAAACCGCGCCCGCGCGTATGGCTGTTCGACCGCCAGAGCCTCTGCCCCGAGCCGCGCGCCGGTTCCCTGGCCGTGCGGCGCGGTGCGACAGCGTCGCTGCGCCGCATTCGCCGCGCCATCGACCGTGTGCCTTGAGGAAGCACCCCGGGGGGCGCCGCGACCCGGTCGGATTAGATCGCGTGCACGATTGCGCGGGGTTGCGCTCGGGTGATGCAGCACGCCTGCGCGCCACACTCACGGCGGCGGCGTGATCTCGGTGCGGCCGGCCGCATGGTCGAAGATGGCACCCTCGCACACGAAGGGCTCGCGCACCGGCGGGCGGGCAAGGACGGCGTCCACCACCTCCCGCAGGGTCGCGCCGACCGCGCGCAATCCGGCCGCCTGGCAGGCACGCATCATCTCCTCGAGCATCTGGCGCAGGCGGCGACAGACGGCATCGTCCGGGTCACGGTAAGCGTACTGGTTGTGGGTAATGCTATTGAGAACGGGCACCGCGGGAGCGCGCTCGCAGACTTGCGCGAGGATGTTGCCGGCGATCGTGCGGTAGCTGACGCCGTACTGTCCCGGCCAGTCGACGTCCGGGCGGAAATCCGCATACATGCTGCGCCCCGACGGGCCGGCCAGCAGCTTGGAGAAGTCGGCCGAGAGCGGCATGTTGGCGAAATCGAGCGCGCCTTGCGCCTGGCGAAAGACCGCACTCGCTCTGTGTGGGTCGGGGTGAGCACCCGTCCAGATCGCCTGCATCTCCGGGATCAGGCGGCCCGGCGCGCTGCATGAGCCGCCCCGG
The DNA here is from genome assembly GCA_051985875.1 of Hyphomicrobiaceae bacterium. Taxonomy (GTDB): domain Bacteria; phylum Pseudomonadota; class Alphaproteobacteria; order Rhizobiales; family Hyphomicrobiaceae; genus AWTP1-13. Next base: position 6,182 of record JBPYEF010000034.1, on the reverse strand, counting down.
AAGTTCGCGGCCGAGAGCACCTGAAACATGGCATCGTTGGCGGAAAACGTGCCGGGGCGGAAGTATTCGGGCCGATGCCCGATTGCCTCCGCCCAAAGCGCGGAGCATTCGCCGAGCAGCTCCCGCTGCTCAGTGGCAGACAGTCCGCCATAGTGGGCGAGATACTTGCGTCCCTGATGGCGCCAGAGCGCGTATTTCCAAGGGTGCACGTGCAGGCCGAGGCAAGCGCCCTTTGCCTCCAGTTCGCGAAACATCGCCGCTTGCGCCACGGCGGCTTCTGGGTGCACGAACAAGGTAACGGGGGCACCATACGCCGCGGCGATCTCGACGAAGCCGCGGACGGCGTCCTCGCCGGCGGCCCAGCTGTCGGGCCCGGTGGCGGCGCGGTGGCTGCTTGCCGTCGTCGGCTCGCAGTCCATTGTCAGAACGACCTTGATCTCTTGCACGGCGGACCTGGCAAAATGGCGTGCGGTGGATGCCACCGAGCTTGGAATGTCTCAATGGTCCACCGTAAATGCAAGCATGCCTCGCTTCGGGAAAAGTTCGGCGGGCGCACGAGCCAAGCTTGCGAGAGACGCTCCCCGCACCCTGCGAGCGTCGCCCGTGCGGCGACATGGCCACACATTGCGCCATCGGTTGGCAGGCGCCGGCGATGAACGATCCAGCGTCGCTGCGGCCATCCGCTGAGACGGTGCGACCGGTCGCCACCCTTGTCCTGTTGGCGGTCGTCATCTTCGCCTGGGGCGGCAACTACACGTGGATCAAGATCGCGCTGCGCGACATCGGCCCGTGGACGTTCAATGCGGTGCGCTACTGCGGGGCCGCATGCCTCATCGGGCTGGTCCTGCTGTTGCACGGCGGGCCGCGCCACCTGCTCCCCGTGCGTGGCGAGCGCATCGGCCTGGCCGGCATCGGTCTGCTTCCCGGAGCCGTCCTGTCGATGTTGATCACCGTGTCCCTGGCATGGATCGAATCGACGTGGACGATTCTGCTGATTTACAGCAACCCGCTGTGGACGCTGTTGCTGAGCAGCGTTGTGCTCGGGGAGCGGCTTACGCCGTTCAACGTCGCCGGCGTGGTTCTCGGCCTTGCAGGCATTGCCCTGCTGACCAATCCCTGGGCGCTGCCATGGGAGGCATCGACCCTTCCCGGTATCATCAGCGCGCTGATCGGTGCGATCGCCTGGGCACTCGGGTCGGTACTCTACCGCCGCCGGCGCTGGCGCAGCACGTTCTGGCAGCAGGTGTTTTGGCAGCTCGCGGCGAGCGGCTGCGTAACGGCGGCCGCGGCGGCGTGGTTCGAGGCGGATAAAGCGGTGACGCTGTCCCGCGCGCTCATCCTCATCATGGCGTACAACATGGCGATCCCGACGGCGCTCGCCTTTTGGTGCTGGTCGCAAGCACTGACGCGGGTCAAACCGACCACCGCCAGCCAAATTCTGCTGCTGTCTCCGGTGTTCGGGGTCGCGCAAGGCCACGTCGTGCTCGGTGAGCCGCTGAGCGTGGCCGTGGTGGCGAGCGGAGGCTGCGTTCTCGCCGGCGCCCTGCTGACGTTCGTGCGCGCAGGAACGCGCGGCGCCCGCAGGGATGCTCGTGCGTGAGGCGCACGCTTGCGCTCGCGCCACCACCCTCGCTCCGCGCCGTAGCTCTCGCACCTCTCTCGCACGATCCCCGCCGGGGAGACTTGTAGCGCCGGCAGGGCCGGCGGCTGCCGCGAGCTTTGCGCGGGCGATGCCGATTGCCTGCTGCCCGGTTGCGTGAAACACTGCCGCTTGACCGAACGGGGAGGGTTCGCCCTTGCGTTGCGGTCGCCCACCCAAGCGCCGGGTTGTCGCGCTCGAGGGCGATGGCTTCCCACGGTGCAGGTCGGCTGCCTTGCCACCATAGCCGCGCGGACGCCGAGCACGGCATCGCTGTGCGCACTACCTGACGAAGAGGAGAAGGCATGCAGCTAGGCGCGAGCCCCAATCCGATGATGCGCATCGAGGATCCGCGCGCGGCGCGCGCCATGATTCGCAAGGGCGAGTGGAGTGGACAGACGGCCGGCATCGCGCCGGCGTACGTGCAGGGCAACCTGTGCATCCTGCCCGCTGCGCTGGCCGCTGAGTTCACCGCTTTCTGCCATCGCAATCCCAAGCCCTGTCCACTGATCGGCATGGGCGTGCCGGGGGACCCCTTTCTGCCCGAGCTTGGCGACATCGACATCCGCACCGACGTGCCGCGCTATCGCGTATTCAAGGACGGGCAGCTGAGCGATGAGCCGACCGATATCCGCAAATTCTGGTCGGACGACCTCGTCGCGTTCGTGCTTGGCTGCTCCTTCTCATTCGAAAAGCCGATGCTCGAGGCGGGCCTGCACCTGCAACATCTGCACCGCAACACCACCGTGCCGATGTACCGCACCAACATCAATTGCGTTCCGGCCGGGCGCTTTGACGGCAACATGGTGGTGTCGATGCGCCCGTTCGCGCCGGCGGACGCCATCCGCGCCGTGCAGATCACTTCGCGCTATCCGGCCGTTCACGGAGCTCCGGTGCACATCGGCTTTCCCGAGGCGATCGGCATCGCCGATCTGCAGCGCCCGGACTTCGGCGATGGGCCGCTGATCGAGCCCGGGCAGCTGCCGCTCTTCTGGGCATGCGGCGTCACGCCCCAGGTCGTGATCGAGGCCGCGCGTCCGGCGATCTGCATCACCCACAAGCCCGGCGCGATGTTGATCACCGACAAGCTGAACAGCGCGCTAGCGGCCATCTAAGGTTGCGACCAATGGCGGCAACGACGCTCCGCCGCGGCGCCCGCGACGCGTGCTCGAAGGCAGCAGCGCACGAGCTCCGGCCTTGCGGGATCGCGGTTGCGCTCATTGATCGGCCTTCAGAAGCTGGTCGGGGGCCGCGAGCCGGTGCAGCAATTCGCTGCTGAGTTGGCGCAGATCCTTGCCGGCGTCGCCAGGGTACTTGGCCCAATAGGAGCGCGTTCGCGGGTAAAAGTGCGCCGCCGCCTGCAGCGCCGTGGACCGGCGAATCTGTTGCCGGAAGCAGCGGTGGCCGCGGTGCTGCCGCAGCCAGCGCTCGAATTGGCCGTCGATGCCCGAATAAGGATCCGCCAGATTGATGATCACGCCGAGAAACCGGGCAAATCCCATGTCGAGATCGCGCTGGCGGAACTCGCCGAGGAACTGTAGGCCGCGCGTCGAGATGTAGTCGGGCTTGGTCGGTGCCAAATAGAAATTCGCCTCGCGCAGCCAGCATTCGGTCAGCACGGAAAGGCCCGGTGCGCTGTCGATCAGGACGATGTCGTAGCCGGCGACGACCTCGGCGAGAAGCGCTCTGACCGCGCGGCGCAACTCCGGCTCGCGGCGGTCCGCGGAGACTTCGCGCTCGAACAGGGTAAGGTGTCCCCCGCCCGCCATCAGATCGACGCTGCGTGCATCATCGACGTCCGATACGCCGGAGACGATATAGGACGCCGACTCGACCGCCACCCCCTTGAGGACGACCGCGGCAAGGTAGTCGACCATGGTGCGGCCCTCATCCTGCAGCGCCTCGAGCTGGGGCAGGGGGGTGAGCATGTTGCTGACGCTGGCGTGGGCGTCGGAATCGATCACCAGGATCCGCTTCCGGTGATACGCGGCAAGCGTCTCGGCGAGCGCGAGCACGAGGGTTGATTTTCCCACGCCGCCCTTGGCGTTCATCACGGTTATGGCGTTTCCCATCGGGTCTCGCGTTAGAGCGTGACGACCCCCACCCGGCAGCTAAGAAACCAGCAGATATGGCGTTTTCTTGGGCCTGCCACAGAAGCACGCCCATGGACGGATGGGCCCTTTGTGGGCTTGCGCCCTGCTAGGCGCTGTAATCTGGCTCCTGGCGATCGAGAATGCGCTTCAGCGCCTCGAAGTGCCGCTCGGCCGGCGTCGGTCCCTCATAGAAGCCCGGGCCGCCGATCTCGCGCACCGTTTTGGCAACCACCGGCTCGGGGAGCCGCTTCAGCGCCTGCCCGGTCCACATGGCGTAGATCTGCACCTGTGCGGCGCGCTCAAGGTAGTAGAGCCGGTCGTAGGCCTGGGCGACGGAGGCGCCGACGGTCGTCACGCCGTGGTTGGCCATGAAGAGAATACCCTTGTTCCCCAGCACGTTGGCGAGCCGTTGGCCCTCGGCGGGGTCGAACGCGGGACCGGTATAGGTGTCATCGTAGGCGATCTTGCCGAGCAAGCCGACCTCGGTCTGGCCGATTTCCTTGAGGCGCGGGTCTTCGAGCCGCGTGAGCGCGCTGGCGAAGGGCATGTGCGTGTGGAACACGGCGGCCGCGGTGGCAGGCAGCGCCTTGTGGATCGGCGCGTGAATGCAATAGCAGGAGCGCTCGACGTCGCCGGCGCCGCGCTTCACCTTGCCGTCGTCGATGCCGACCTCCATGAACGTGCTCGCCTTTACCTCCGACCAGTGCAGGCCGAAGGGGATCTGATAGTAGCGATCGGGCTTGCCTGGGACGCTCAGCGTCAGGTGATTGAAAATACCCTCGTTGAAGCCGTGCATGACGGCAATGCGGTGGGCGGCGGCCAAATCGACGCGCGCTTGCCACTCGGCTGCGCTGCACTCGTCCCGGCCGATCGAGGAAACCTTGAGCTGCATGGCAATCTCCTGATGTGGCACCGCGGGCTCTGCGCGGGCTAACCCCGACAACTCTAGCAAGCCCCGGCCGCCCCTGGAACCCCACGCCACACGCTTCCCAAGCATGGCAGTGAGGTGGGCATCGAGGAGCGGCGCGGGTGCCGAGTTGGCAGGCAGGGGTGCGGCAACCGGCGCGGAGTGGCAACGCCGATGCGCTGCCGCCTATTGGTTGAGCCAGCGCCGCAGGAACCCCAGCAGTCCTTGCGGCAGGAAGATGACCATGGCGATGAAGATGATGCCGAGCGGGATCAGGTAGGGGAACTCGGCGATCTGCGGCAGATTGAGCGCCGTGGCGAGGTAGGGAAACACGCGCGAGAAGAATTCCCGCAGGCCGAGGAAGAACGCCGCCCCGACGATCGGCCCGACCAGTGTGCCGATACCGCCCATCACGTTGTAGATCACGACCTCGCCGGACACGACAAAGTAGACGAAGTCGGGCGCGGCGAAGCGGTTCTGTATTGCATAGAGCACTCCGGCCAAACCCGCGAACAGCCCCGATAGCATGACCGCGACCATCTTGTAGCGCTCGACCGGATAGCCGATCACCCGCGTGCGCGTCTCGTTTTCGCGGATCGACTGCAGCACCATCCCGAATGGAGACTGGGTGATGCGCCGCAGCAGCAAATACGAGAGCGCGACGATGAACAGGATGAACCAGTGCAGCGTCGTGGTCGAGAAGGGAACGCTGTAGACCCCCGGCAAGCCGAGGGCTGGACGCGAGAAGGACAACCCGTTCTCGCCGCCCGTGAGATCCGTCCAGGTGAAGATCACGACATAGAAGATCTGCGCGAAGATCAGGGTGGTGATGGCGAAATAGATGTCGCGCAGGCGGGTGGAGAAATAGGCAACGAACAGGGCGACGCTCGCCGAACCGGCCAGCCCGTAGAGGATTGCCAGCCAAAGGTTGGGTGGCCTGACCGTCAACAGCGCCGCCGCCGCCCCGTACATGCCAAGGCCGAAGAACGCCGAGTGCCCGAACGATACCATGCCGGTGTATCCGATCAGCAGGTCGGAGGACATGGCGAGCAGTCCCCAGATGAGGATCTCGGTCAGGAAGCGCCGCCAGAACTCCGGCAATACCAGCGGTGCGAGGAACAGCAGCGCCACGGTGAGGAGGAAAGCGCTCCAGAAGATCTTGCCGTGCTTTGCGGTCATTTCGGTGTCGGAACGAAGAGCCCCGTGGGGCGGAACAGCAGGGTCAGGATCAGCACCAGGGACGAGAAGATGATCGCCTGCGAGGGACTGACCCAGATCGAGGCGTAGGCTTCGAGCAGGCTGATGAAAATGGAGGCGGCAATCGAACCGCCGAGGTTGCCCATGCCGCCGACGACGACGACGATGAAGGCCTTGAGCACCCAGTCGAGACCCATGGCGTAGTTGACGCCGACCAGCGGACCAAACAGAACCCCGCTCGCGGCCGCCAGGCCCGCGCCGATGGCGAACACGGCCGTATGCACCCAGGGCACGGGAATTCCCATCGCCTCGGCCATGACGCGGTCCTGCGTGGTGGCGCGGATCC
>JBPYEF010000033.1:0-22550 GCA_051985875.1 Hyphomicrobiaceae bacterium | reverse complement strand
GCCGCGCGCGGCGCACCGAGCGCGCGGGCTTCGGCGAGGAGCTCCTCGGCGGTTTCCGGCAGGGGAGCAAGCGCGCGCACGGCGCGCACGTCGGCAAGCTCGCCGCGGTAGAAGGCGGCCGAGGCGGCGGGATGCGCCAGACCCCGCTGGCCGCCGGGATCGGGGCCCACGAGCACCGGGTCGCCGATGCCAAAGAAGGGCTGGGCGGGGAGCGTAGCAGCGGGCAGGGTGCGCAGGGCGAGCAGCGATGCCACGGAGGGCAGGACGCTCAGCGCATGGCGGGTGATCAGCCAAGGGGCGGCGCGCAGCCGCTCGGCGTCCGATGTCCGGTCCGCGGCCTGCGGCGCTCGCATCAGCAGCACCTGGAAGGGGAGGCTGGTCAGCGGTCCGGTCGGGACGATGATCAGATGGCGCTTGCTTGCGAACGCCCCTTCGAGCGGTCCGAGCACTTGGCGGTAGAGCGCATGTGCGCCGGCCATATCGAAGCCCCCGACGATCACCCCGGGTTGGGTGCCGGGCGCGCCTTCGGCGTCCTGCTGCGCCAGCGGATCAAGACCGCGGCGCAGCTGCCCCACGCTTGCCTCTAGCGCGGCAGTGCCGACGTCGAGCAACGCCCAGTCGGCGCGCTCGCGCGTGACGGCCCACACGATGCTGTTCTCCGCGCCGGTGAGAATGGCGATCAGCGCTTCATCATCGCCGAGCAGGTGCTGCGTGTCGGCGATGCTGAGCGGCTTCGGCTCGGCCAGGGCCTCGTAGCGCGGGAAGCCGCCGATGATCGAGGCGTGCGCCGCGCGCGCCTGCTGCTCGCCCTGGTCGATCGCGCTGCGCAACGTCGCTCGCCGCGCCGCGAATGCTTGATATCCCGGCAAGCCCTTTTCCGCTGCTTGCATGCGCTGAAACAGTGCGGCGCGCGTGTCCGAGCCTGTGCTACGCGCCGTACCGAGCGCAGCGAGCTCCCGCGCAATTGCCGCGCGCCGGCTGGCGCCCGCCGCGCACGTCGGGGTCGATCGGTCCGGCGGGCAGCGCGGCAGCGCCTCGAGCTCGCTGATCAGCTCACGCTGGCGCGTGGCCACCGGCGCCCGATCCCGGTCGGCGGCGATGCTGGCGGCGCGGAACGCATCGGCGGCGGCGCTGTAGGTCGCGTCCGCGCGCTCAACCGCACTCCAGTCGGCCAGCAGTTGCTGGTCCTCGCTGTGCAGGCGCAAGACGTGTTCGGTCAAGTCTTGCAGGTGGCGGATGGCGCGTCCGAGCTCGCTGTTGCCGGCGCCGAGCCGCGCCGTCATCTTGGCCAGCGCCGAGCCGGCCGAGGTCGTGCCAGCGAGCTGTGCCGCGGTAAAGGCCTCCGCAATCAGCCCCGCGTCGGTGGCGCGCAACTGCCAGGCGGCACGGCTCAGGCCGACGAAGGTCTCGCGCAGGCGCCCGACCTCCTCCTCGGCAATCGCGCGCAGTACGGTGCGCGAAGTATCCTGCCCGGCGATCAGTCGGATCGCCTGGCGATAGCCGGCGAGCGCCGCCGGCCAATCGCCACGCGCCTCGCTCAGTCTTGCGAGGTCGGAGACCGCGGGTGCGGTGAAAGCGTCGGTGGCGCCCGTCAGTTGCTGGTGGATGCGCAGTGCCCGGCGCAGCGGGGGCTCGGCGGCCTCCAGCCGTCCCATCCTGATATACAGCCTGCCGAGCCGCTGCAGGGCGACCGCCGTGCCCGCCGCCTCGGGGCCATAGACCTTCTCGCGTATTGCGACCGAGCGGCTGAGGTAGTCGGCGGCGGCAGCGAGCTTGCCGCTCGCCTCGCCAAGCAGGCCAAGGGAATAGTAGTGGATCGCGGCTTGTTCGTGCTCGGGTCCAAATTGTGCAATCACCAGGGGCAGGGCGCGCTCCGCGAGCAGCAGCGCTCCGGCAGGATCGCCGGCTTGATAGCGGGCGGCCGCTGCACGCTGCAGGTCCACAATCGCCGCCGAAGGCTGTTGCGCGCGCGGAGCGGACGCGGTCAACACCGCCAGCAACGCCGTGAGCAGCGCAATTGCCCCGGGGGCGCGGCGAAGGAGGCGAGCGCGCAGCATTCGCGCCTTTTTTTGCTATTTGCCGGAACAGCCGCTCGTCAGGTCGCCCGCGCGCGCCACCGGCTTGCCATTGATGAAGACGTTGGACGACCCGCCGACAGCAACCCCGCCGCAGCCCGTCCTGTCGCCGAGGGTCACGGCCGGGCGTCCGTTGATGTACACATTGGGCGAGCCACCTTCCAGCGCGACGCCAGGGTCGCTGGTCGCATCGCCGCGCCGCGCCGCGGCCTGTCCGCCGACCTGGGTGTCGCTGCTGCCCTCCGTGATGACGCCCGGCGCGCCCCTGTCGAGGACCCGATCCTGCGCGTGCGCCGCAGAGGAGGTGGGCGAGATGATGGCCCAGGAGATGGCCCAGGAGACAGCCCAGGAGACAGCCAAGAAGCGCTTGATCATTCCCTCGTCCCCCGCTTCCCGAAAAATAAAGATGGCGCCACGATACGCCGATTTTGGACGCGATGGCGCCGGCCGACCAGCGCTGACAGCGGATGTGTGAAGCGTTATCACATGCCCAGTCCCATGGCGGCATCGGCGCGCAGGCGGCGGTTGGCCGCCAGGCATTGCCGAGGTGCGGAGCCGCCGGTTGATCTGCGGCGGCATCGGCCGTAACAACGCGCCGGCGCGCGGCCTTGCATCGGCCTGGGCCGGGGACACGTGCCGGACACGTGCCAGACACGCAGCGCCTTTGGCCTTGCCGGGGCGGGTGCGCTGCCTTCAGGCAGGGTACAGGACAGCGGCCGCGCGGGATGTGCGGTCGCAGAACAGCTGGAGTGAGGCGACCATGCAGCGCGTATTGATGACGGGGGCGGCTGGCGACGTTGGCGGCCGGCTGCGCAAATTGCTGAAGCCGCTCTACCCCGAGCTGCGCCTCAGCGACATCCGCAAGCCCGCCGATCTCGAAGCCGGTGAGGCGTTTGTGCCCGCCGATCTTTCACACCTGGCGGAGGCCGAAGCGGCCGTCGAGGGCATCGAGGGCATCATCCACCTTGGCGGCGTATCGCGCGAAGCGGCCTGGGATCCGATCCTCGCCGCCAACATCATCGGCTGCTACAATCTGTTCGAGGCGGCGCGCCGCAAGGGTGTCGCCCGCGTGGTATTTGCCTCTTCGAATCACGCGGTCGGTTTCTATCCGCGCCACGCCCACATTGGCGCCGACGTCACCGTGCGCCCCGACTCGCGCTACGGCGTGAGCAAGGCATTCGGCGAGGCGTTGGGTGCACTCTACGCCGACAAGTACGGTTTGCGGGTGCTATGCCTGCGCATCGGTAACGTCGGCGCGGCGCCGATCGACAAGCGGCGGCTGTCGATTTGGGTGCAACCGGAGGATCTGGCGCAGCTCTGTCGCATCGGCCTGGAGCACCCCGACTTGCGCTACGAGATCTTCTATGGCGCCTCCTTCAACGAGCGCACCTGGTGGGACAACAGCCGTGCCTATGCCTTCGGCTATCGTCCGACGGGACGCGCCGAGGAGCACCGGCAGGCCGCACTCGATGCCGAGGCGAAGCTGCCGCACGACGAGGTCGCCGACTTCTATCAGGGCGGCAGCTTCTGCAGCGCCGAGTTTCACGGCGATGCTGAGCGCATCTGGCGCCTGCGCTGAGGGGCAAGCCGGCGTTGGCCGCCGCGAAAATAGGGAGCGGCAATAGCGCGCACGCCAGGCGCTGTTGCCGCCGACCATCGCGGCCGCGGGGGCACGGTAAGACTACCCGCAGGCGTGGGTCTCGGAGTAGACGTTGATCGCGCCGCCCCGCGGCGATTTGCCAAGCATCGGGTGCGTCCAGCGCAATGAGCGCTGTGCGCGCCGTTGCCGCCATGTATGGTGGCGCCGCAATGAGGTTGACCTTGGCACCGAGGGCGCTTGCCGCGCTGCTGTGCTTGCTGGCGCTGGCCAGCTGCACGAACGATCCCTATCCGGGTGCAGACCGCGGCCGCAAGGTGCTCTACTCCTCCTACAGGGATCCGCCCAAGACGCTCGATCCCGCGGTCGCCTATACCACGGCGGAGCACGTGATCACGGGCAACGTCTACGACACGCTACTCGAATACGACTATCTGCTGCGGCCCTACCGCCTGATCCCCGGGTTGGCCGTGGCGCTGCCGGCGAAGCGGGTGCGGGCCGACGGCCATCAGTCCTACCTGTTCAAGATACGCCGCGGCATCCTTTTTCACGCCGATCCGTGCTTTGCCCTTGGCCAAGCCAATGCGACGACGCGCGAGGTTGAGGCTGCCGACTTTGCCTTCGGGCTCGAGCGCGTCGCCGATCCGGCCGTCAACAGTCCCGTCGTCAGCTCCTTCGCCGACATCGTCGGATTTGCAGAGTTCGGCAAGCGCCTTGCAGAGATGCGCAAGGCGAGCGGTGCGTTTGCCGCCCTGCCGGTGCACGAGCAGTATCGCCGCGCGGGGGGTATTCCCGGGATAGAGGTGCACGCCAGGCATGAGCTTGAGATCGTGCTCGCCGCACCCAATGCGCAGCTTCTCTACTGGTTCGCCATGCCGTTCACCACGCCGGTCGCCTGGGAGGCCGTCGCCTACTACGACGGCCGGCACGGTCGTGCCAATTTCGCCGACGTGGCCGTCGGCACCGGGCCGTTCCGGCTTGCCGTATACGCAAAGCAGTCTCGCTTCGTCCTCGTCAGGAACGACCATTGGTACGGCTACGACGACGATAATCGCGACGCACCCGGGGTGATCTTCCCGAGCGCCATCGATGCGGAGGACGTCAAGGCCGGCCGCATCGATCCTGCCTATGCCGGTCGGCGCATGCCCTTCCTCGAGCGTGTGAACTTCGCGCGCGAGCGCGAGAACATCCCCCGCTTCAACAAATTCCTCCAGGGCTACTACGACGACGGCGGCATCATCAAGGAGAGCTTCGACTCGGTGATCCAGGGTGATCGCCTGTCGCCGCAAATGCGCGACAAGGGCATGCGCCTTGACCGCACGGTCGAGCCGAGCATTCGCTATATCGGCTTCAACATGGAGGATCCCGTCGTGGGTGCGGGCGCCGGCGAGCGCGGCAGGAAGTTGCGCCAGGCGATGAGCGTGGCGATCGACAGCGCGCAGTATCTCGAGCTGTTTCTCAACGGTCGGGGCGTGCCGGCGCAGTCGCTGCTGCCGCCCGGCCTGTTCGGCTACGATGAACACTACCGCAATCCCTATCGCCAGTTCAGCCTTGCGCAGGCGCGCAAGCTGCTCGCCGAGGCCGGCTATCCCGATGGCGTCGATGCGCACAGCGGCGAACGCCTGAGACTGGGCTTCGATACCGCGGCGACGACTGCGGCCGACAATCTGCAGTTCGAATACTTCGCCAGGGCATGGCGGCAGCTCGGTATCGACGTCGACATCAATGCCACCACCTACAACCAATTCCAGGACAAGATACGGCGCGGGGCTTACCAGCTGTTCGTCTGGGGGTGGCTTGCAGACTTTCCCGATCCGGAGAATTTCCTCTTCCTCCTCGAATGCGGGAATGCGCGGGTGCGGAGCGGCGGCCCCAACACCGCGAATTTCTGCGACGCTGAGTACGACCGCCTCTATCGGCAGATGAAGGACTTGCCCGACAACGAGGAGCGCGCCGCCATTATCGGGCGCATGCTGGCGATTCTGCAGCGCGAGCGCCCGTGGATCGAGCTCTACCACGAGGAGGACTATACGCTGAGCCATGCCTGGCTGATCAACTCCAAGCCGATGGGCATTTCCTATCCCGCCTACAAGTACCGCGACGTCGACGCGGGGCAGCGCGCGCGCCTGCAGCAGGCGTGGAACGCGCCCGTGCGTTGGCCGGCATACGTATTGGCCATCGCCATCCTCGGTCTGGCGCTGCCGGCGGTGCGGACCTACTATCGGGAGCGCCTCTGATGGGCGCCTATCTGCTGCGCAGGATCGCCTACGGCTTCGTCACCGTGCTCGGCGTCCTGCTGCTGCTGTTCGTGCTGTTCTTCGCCGTTACCGATCCCGACGATATCGCCCGCAAGGCAGTGGGCGAACGGGCGCGGCCGGAGGTGTACGCGCAGTGGAAGCGCAATCATGGCTATGACAAGCCGCTGTTCGTCGATACCGCCTATCCCGCGGCGGATTGGCGGCGCTACACGCACACGCTGCTGTTTGAGCACTATCGCAGCATGCTGAGCTTCGACTTCGGCCGCAGCGATGCCGACGATTCGCCGATTGCGGGGCGGCTTCGCGAGGGCGCGGGTCCGAGCCTGTCCCTGACCGTTCCCATGTTCGCACTCGGGCTCCTGATCGGCGTTGCCGTGGCGCTATTCGTGGCCTTTTTCCGCGAGACCTACATCGACCGCGTCGTGCTCGTCGCTTGCATGCTGACGATGAGCGTGGCCAGCCTGCTCTACATCATCGCCGGGCAATATCTGATCGGCTCGCTCCTCAGATGGTTCCCGATCTCCGGCTTCGATGCGAGTGCCGCCGTGATCGCCCGCTTTCTCGCCCTCCCGGTGCTGGTTGGGGTGGTGTCGGGGTTCGGAGCGGACGTACGGCTGTACCGCACCATTTTCATCGAAGAGATGGGCCGCGATTACGTGCGCACTGCCCGGGCCAAGGGCTGCGGGGATGCGCGCGTCATGCTGCACCACGTGCTGCGCAATGCCCTGATCCCTATCCTCACCAATGTCGTGGTGCTGATCCCGACCTTGTTCACCGGTGCACTGCTGCTCGAATCCTTCTTCGGCATTCCGGGGCTGGGCTCCTTGACCGTCGAGGCGATCCAGGGCAACGACTTCTCCACTCTGCGCACCATGGTCTATCTCGGCGCCCTGCTGTTCATCCTCGGCCAAATACTGACCGACATCAGCTATGCGCTCGCCGACCCGCGCGTGCGCCTCAGCTGACGGGAACGAGGAGCTTCGCGTGCCGGTATTTTCCAACGGCGTCGTGCTGGGCCTGATCGCCGGCGCAGTACTGCTCGCGCGCGCGATTGTGCGCGACCGCTTCTGGCGCGAGAACGCCCGCCAGCTGTGGCGGCGGCGCCCGGCGGCGCTGGTGGTGGTCGGCATCTATTTGCTAATCGGTCTGCTCGATTCCATCTCCTGGGTATCGGCCGGCGCCGCCCCGGCGGCGGGCGACAGGCCGCGTACCATCATCGACCGCGTGTTCCGTCCCGAGAGCTTCAACGAGGCGAGCTATTCGGCGCCACTGGCGCGCGTTGCCTTCTACGGGGGGGAGCCGTTGAAGCATCCGGGTGCTCATCTGCTCGGCACCGACATCCTCGGCCGTGACGTGGTCTACCGAACGTTGAAGGGAGCGCGCGTCGCCCTGCTAATTGGTGGCCTGACCTCGCTGGTGGTAATTCCGATTGCCCTGCTGTTCGGGGTATCGGCCGGGTACTTCGGACGGCGCGTGGACGACGCCGTATTCTTCTTGATGACCGTGCTCGCCTCGGTGCCGAGCCTGCTGTTGCTGATCGCTTTGATCATGGCGCTCGGCAGGGGCGCGGTGCAGGTGTGCGTTGCCCTCGGCGTCACCGGATGGGTGCACTTTTGCCGCATCGCCCGCGGCGAGACGCTGAAGCTGCGCGAGGCGGATTTCGTGTTGGCGGCGCGCGTACTCGGAGTGGCGGAGCACCGCATCATCACCAGGCACATTCTGCCAAATATCGCCCACCTGATCATTATCACCTTCGCGCTGTCGTTCACCGCCTTGGTGCTTTCGGAGACGATCCTCTCCTACCTTGGGATCGGTCTCGACGGCAGCTGGGGGCAGATGATCGACCAGGCGCGCAACGAGCTGTCACGCACGCCGATGATCTGGTGGAACCTGGCGGGAGCTTCGGTCGCTCTGTTCGTGCTGGTTCTGGCGGTCAACATGATCGCCGACGCGATGCGCGACATCATCGATCCCCGCACGCGCCGGGAGGTGGCATGAGCCCGCCGCTGCTGCAGATCGAGGGACTAGCAGTGTCCTTTCCGGGCGAACGCAAGCGCGTGCGCGTCGTCGACGGGGTGTGGCTCAGCATTGCCGCCGGAGAGACGCTGGCGGTGGTTGGGGAATCGGGGTCCGGCAAGTCGCTCACCGCGCTCGCCATCATGCGCCTCATCCCCAAACCGGGCGCCATCGAGGCTGGCAGCAGCATCCGCTTCGAGGGCCGCGATTTGCTGACCCTGTCGGTGCCGCACATGCGTGCCCTGCGCGGGGCCAAGATCGGCATGATCTTCCAGGAGCCGCAGACCAGCCTCAATCCCGTGACCACCGTCGGTGCCCAGTTGACCGAGGGCGTCAGGTTGCACGCCACCCTCTCGGCGGCGGCGGCCAGGACGCGCGTGCTCGAGCTGATGGCGCAGGTAGGCATCCCCGATCCGCCCGGCCGCTTCGATGCCTATCCGCACCAGTTGTCGGGCGGGCTCAAGCAGCGTGTGATGATCGCCATGGCCATGGCCATGCGCCCGCGGCTGTTGATCGCCGACGAGCCGACCACGGCGCTCGATGCGACGATACGCGCGCAGATCCTGCAGCTGCTGCGCGATCTGAGCGCCACCACCGGTACAGCGGTGCTGCTCGTCACCCACGATTTCGGGGTGGTCAACGCGGCTGCCGACCGCGTAGCGGTGATGTATGCGGGCACTATCGTCGAGCAGGGTACGCGCCAGGAGTTGCTCGCCGCGCCGCGCCATCCCTACACGCAGGGCCTGCTGCGCTCCGTGCCGCGGCCGTGCATGCGTGGGCGTAAGCTTCAGGAGATCAAGGGCATGGTGCCGCGCCCCGGGTCTTGGCCCCCGGGATGCCGCTTCCATCCGCGCTGCCCGGCCTGCTTCGCGCCCTGCCCGCACGTGGAGCCGATGCGCACCGACGTGTCGCCGACGCAGGCGGCGTGGTGCCACCTCGTGGCGCGAGAGGTCGCTGGATGACGATCCTCAGCGCCGACGCGCTGCTCGAGCTGGCGCAGCTGCGCGTGCATTTTCCCGTGCGCAAGGGCGTCCTGAAGACGGTGCGCGGCCATGTGCGCGCCGTGGACGGGGTGGATTTGACGATCTTTCCGGGCGAGACGCTGGCACTGGTCGGGGAATCGGGCTGCGGCAAGACCACCGTCGGGCGCGCGATCCTGCAGCTGACGCCGCTGAGCGCCGGTCGTGTGTACTTTCACGGCAGCGATATATCGGTGCTGTCGGCCGCAGCATTTCGCCCCTTCCGCCGGCAGATCCAGCTCGTGATGCAGGATCCGGGCTCGGCTCTCGACCCGCGCCTGAGCGTGCGCGATTGCATCGCCGAAGGCCTCGACGCGTTTGCGATCGGCAGTGGCTACGAGGAGCGCTCCGAGCGCGTGGCCGCGCTGATGCGCAAGGTCAGCCTCGACCCCGCCAGCATGTGGCGCTATCCGCACGAGTTTTCCGGCGGGCAGCGCCAGCGCATCTGCATTGCCCGCGCGCTCGCCGTCGATCCGACGCTGCTGATCTGCGACGAGGCGACCTCGGCATTGGATGTGTCGATCCAGGCGCAGATCCTCAATCTGCTGTCCGAGCTGCAGGCCGAGCGCCGGCTGACGTACATGTTCATCACCCACGATCTCGGCGTGGTGCGCTACTTTGCCACCCGCGTTGCCGTGATGTACCTCGGCCGCATCGTCGAGGTCGCCGCTACCGAGCGCATCTTTCGCGAGCCGCGGCACCCCTACACCAAGGCGCTGATCGCCTCGCTTCCCTCCCTCGACCCGGTCCACCGCGGTGCCAAGACAATTGCCCTCGGCGACGCGCCGTCCCCCGAGTGTCCGCCGCCGGGTTGCCACTTTCATCCCCGCTGCAGCCAGCGGCTCGAGCGCTGCGCGCGCGAGGACCCGCCGGTGGTTACGCTGCGCGACGGGCTGTCACGCTGCTTTCTCTCCGTGCCGGAGGCGGAGCGCTAATGGCGGTTGCGTGCCGCTCGCGCGCAGCCCGCGTTCGCCCCCGCGTCGTCGCCGATGCGGGGCACCGGCCCCGCGGCCGGCGCCCGGGCGCGCATAAAGGCCTCGAGCGCCGCGGCCTGCGCACTGTCAAAGCGCAGCCCGAGCTTGGAGCGGCGCCAGAGCACGTCGTGCGCGCTGCGCGCCCATTCCTCGTCCATCAAATAGGCCACTTCCGCCTCGTACAAACCGGCACCGAAGTGCCGGCCGAGCGCCTCGAGCGAGCGGGCCTCGCCGAGCACCCGCGGCGCGCGCGTGCCGTAGGCGCGCAGCAGCCGCAGCGCCTGCGGCGCGGCGAGGAACGGAAAGCATGCACGCAGCCGCTCCGCATACGCCACGAACTCTTCCGCAGCGAAAGCGCCACCCGGCAGGGGCACCTCGCCGGTCCAGCCGGCGGCGCGCCCGCGCGCCGGCGGCAGGTGGTGCTCGAGCCGCCGCAGCGCCGCCTCGGCGAGGCGGCGATAGACCGTGATCTTGCCGCCGATCACCGACAGCAGTGGCGCGCTCCCGGGCCGGGCATCGAGGTCGAGGGCATAGTCGCGCGATGCCGCCTGCGCCTGCCGCGCACCGTCGTCGATTAGCGGGCGCACACCGGAATAGCTCCACACCACATCTGCCTCCTTTACCGGCCGCGCGAAGTTGGCGCTCGCCGCCTCGCACAGGTAGGCGATCTCTTCGGATGTCGCGGCGGCGTCCGCGGGGTCGCCGTGATAGTCGCGGTCGGTGGTGCCGATCAGCGTGAAATCGCCTTCGTAGGGAAGTGCAAAAACGATGCGTCCATCGGGGTTCTGGAAGATGTAGGCACGTTCGTGGGCGAACAGCGCCGGCACGACGATGTGCGATCCCTGCACCATGCGCACATGCTTGCGCGGCGTGAGGCCGAGGCGATTGCTGTCGAACTGCTCGACCCACGGCCCGGCGGCATTGACCAACACCCGCGCAGCGATGGTTTCGAGGCGGCGCCCCGCAGCGTCCGCGGTGGTCAGCAGCCAGCTCGTCGCGCGGCGCTCGGCCGTGAGCGCCTGCGCACGGGTGCGAATGACCGCCCCATGGTCGGCGGCATCGCGCGCGTTGAGCACGACGAGACGCGCATCGTCGACCCAGCAGTCCGAATACTCAAAGCCGATGCTGAATCGACCCGGCCGCAGGGGGCGCCCTGCGGCATCGGTCCGCAGATCGATGCTGCGCGTGCCGGGCAGGCGCCGACGACCACCGAGATGATCATAGAGTGCCAGTCCGAGGCGCAGCATCCAGGCCGGCCGGAGGCCGGCCTGGTATGGCAGGACGAACCGCAACGGGCGCACGATGTGTGGTGCGATGCGCCAGAGCACCTCGCGCTCGCGGAGTGCGGCGTGTACCAGACGGAACGCGAATTGCTCGAGATAGCGCAGTCCACCGTGGATCAGCTTGGTCGAGCGCGAAGAGGTGCCACTCGCAAGATCGTCCTGCTCGCACAGGAACACCGACAGCCCGCGACCCGCGGCGTCGCGGGCGATGCCGCAGCCGTTGATGCCGCCGCCGACGATTGCCAGGTCGTAGAGGTCGGGCGCCCCCGGCTCGGCCATCGTCAGCCGTCCCGGTCGGGGATTGCGATTTCGAAGGTAGCACCGCGGCCCGCATCGCGCAGGCTGATCGCGCCGCCGTGCGCAACCACCAGCTCCTGGGCGACGGCGAGCCCGAGCCCCGTGCCACCCTTGCGCGCCGAGCCCTGGAACGCCTGGAACAGGTGCGCCCGCGCCTTTTCCGGTACGCCCGGGCCATCGTCGATCACGGCAATGGTGACGCGTTTGGCTTCGCGGCGACCGACGATGCAGATCTCGCCCGCCGCTGCCTCCTGCTGCTCCAGCGCCTGCATGGCGTTGCGCAGCAGGTTGCTCAGGATGCGATACAGCTGGTCGCGGTCGGCATCGATCTGCAGCTCCGCCGGGACGTCGATGGTAAAGGCGACGGCGCCCTCCCGCGGTAGCCCGAGGCTGTCGCCCACCTCGAGCACCAAGGCGCGCAGGGGGACCAGCTCGCGGCGTGGCGCGGCCTCCTCGGCACGCCCGAACTGCAGCGTGCTCTCGCACAGGCTGATGGCGCGATCGAGCGAGGCAATCAGCTTCGGTGCGAAGCGCTGCACTGCCGGATCGCGCAGGCTGCTGAGGCGGTCCGAAAGGAGCTGCGCGTTGGCCAGCATGTTGCGCAAATCGTGGCTGATCTTGCTGACGGCGAGCCCGAGCATCGCCAGCCGGTTCTTCTGCTGCAGGGTTTGCGTCAGCTGCAGCTGCATGTGCGCCAGCTCACGCTCGGCGGTGCCGATCTCGTCGCGCCTGCGGCTCGGAACGATGATCCGACTGGCGTCCTCCGGATTCTCGCTGAAGCGCAGCATGTTGCGGGCAATGCGCATCATCGGCTGCACCAGCAGTCCATTGAGCGCGAAATACACCAGCGCGGCCGTGATCACGGAGATGATCACCGACAAGCCCATGATGTTCAGCCCGTAGCGGATCATCGCCACTTTCAGTGGCGCCTCCGGCAGCACCACTTCGATGAAATCGCCGGCGTGCATGCCGGGCTCGCCGATCACCCTGATAATGCGTCCCTTCTTGGCCACGAACACGCCAAGCGCGTCCCAGATCAAGTTGAGGCGCGCAGCGAATTCAGCGAGCGCACCCTGCTGTCGCGAGCTTGGGCGAAAGTCGAAGGTCTGGTCGATCTCGGCGGCGCCGTCGGGCGGCAGCACCAGGCGGCGCTCGGTGCTGCGCTTGAGGGCGACGGCGCGCACCTGGGCGGTACGCAGCAGCTCCGTGCGCAGCGCGTCGGGGACGACGCCGCCGGGCACGGCCTCGGCCGCAAGCGCGGCGAGCTGCGCCGCCGTCAGCCGGTCGGTCAGCCAGGTAACACGGAAGTTGGCGACCGAGGGAACGAAGATCAGCACCTCCGCCAGCATGACGAAAAGCAACGTCAGAAACAGCAGCTTGGCGGACAAGCCGATGCCGCGCCGCCCGCCGGTCGCAGGCGGCTGTGCCTCGGCCGTCGTCAACCGCTCCCAGAAGCGGGTCGGCCAGGTCAGGGCTTCGACGAGGTAATCGCGTGCCACGCGCCGTTCTCACTTCCCCCGGCTCATCCGACCCGGGTGAGCCAGCCGACGAGCTTGCGCACCACCGGGTTGGCCGCTGCCGTCGCGTAGTAACCAAAGGCAACGCGGCGATTGATCTCGGAAAGCGTCGGATACGGGGCAATCCACTGCGTCATGGCCTTTATGTTGAGGCGCTGGGAAAGGGCAAGCGACCACATCTGGATGAGCTCGCCGGCTTGCTCTCCGACGATCGCGGCGCCGAGGATTCGGCCCTTGCCATCGGTAACGACCTTGATGAAGCCTTCCGTGGCACGCTCGACGTGGGCGCGGTCATTCTCGTGATAGGGCCAGCGGAACACCCGCACGCGGCCAAAGCGGCTGCGCGCCTCGTCCTCGGTCAGTCCGACCTGGGCGAGCTCCGGGTCGGTGAAAGTCACCCAAGGGATAATGTCGTTGTCGACGGTTGCCGGCACCCGGAATAGCGCGCGGCGCACGACGATGCCGGCGTGATAGCTGGCGACGTGGGTGAACTGTGGGCCGCCGACCACGTCGCCGATCGCAAAGATCCTCGAATTGGATGTCACCAGCCCCTTGCTCACCTTGATGCCGCGCCGGTCGTATTTGACGCCTGCGGCCTCGAGGTTGAGGTCGGCGACATTCGCGCACCGCCCGGCGGCGACTAACAGGTGCGTGCCCTGCACGACACTGGCGATGCCCTGTTCGTGGATGTGCACGTCGATCAGGCGGACGCCGCCGCTGACGCGTTCGATCAGCGCGCCTTCGCGCACGTCGACACCCTCCGCCCGCAGCCTCTTGAGCACGACCTGCGACAGCTCGGGATCGTCCTTGCCAAGCGCCTTCAGCGCCTCGAGCACGGTCACCCGGCAACCCAGGCGCCGGTAGGCCTGGGCGAGCTCGAGCCCGATCGGCCCGCCGCCGATGATGATCAGATGGTCGAGCTGCTCGCGGTTCTGAAAGATCGTCTCGTTGGTGAAGTATGGCACGCCATCGAGGCCGGGGATGGCCGGAACCGCCGGCGATGAGCCCGTGGCGATGACGAAATGCCGCGCCTTGATGCGCTGATCGCCGGCCGCGAGCGTGTCGCGGGAGACAAACTGCGCGCTCGCCTTGATCACCCTGACGCCCAGGCCGGTGAACCGCTCCGCCGAGTCGTTCGGGGCGATCGCGGCGATCACGCCGTGAATGTGGTCGTGCACGCCCTTGTAGCTCATCGTCGGGTTCACGGGCACGATGCCAAACTGCGACGCGGTGCGCATCAGGTGCGCGCGCCGGGCCGAGGCGATCAGCGCCTTGGAGGGAACGCAGCCGTAATTCAGGCAGTCGCCGCCCATCTTGTCGCGCTCGACCAGCGCTACCGACCCGCCGAGCTGGGCGGCTGCGGCGGCGAGCGACAGTCCCCCCGAGCCGGCGCCGATCGCGCACAGATCGACCCTGAGCTCGCCCCGGTCGCTCGTCGGTGCTGCCGCTGGAACGCCGGTGCGCAAGCTGCGCTCCGTGCTTTTGCCGGTGGCAGTCGCGCGCATGAGGCCGACCGCCCCGTCACTCGGCTCCTGCATGACTGCGTCTCCATTTCTTCAAACCGATCGGGATCAGGGCCGCACAACCAAGCAGCACGAGCGCGAGCATGAGATCCTTGGTGACGAGTGAGCTCGCGTGGATCTTCAGCTTGCACGCCTGTGCGCCGTGCCGGGCAACGCAGCTCATATACTCGCTCTTGGCGGCCATGATAACGCTGTCCAGCCCCGCGCCAGCGGCGGCAAAGGCAAAGGTTGCGGGGATGATACCGAAAAACGTGCCTATCACGTAGGTGCGCAGCGACAACCCGAGAATTGCCGGGGCGATGTTGACGAACCAAAACGGAAATGCGGGAACGAGGCGCAGGAACAGCAAATAGCTGAGCGCATGGTCGGCAAAGCCCGCACGCAGCTTGGCGATCCAGGGGGCGGCACGCGTCGTCATGCCCTCCCCGAGGGCGCTACGCGCGACGAGGAAGATGATCGTCGCGCCAACCGTGGCCCCGGCGACCGCGGCGATGCCGCCGAGCAGCCAACCAAAGAGCAGCCCGCCGGTCGCCGTCAGGATCAGGCCGCCGGGGAGCGACAGCGCGGTCACACAGACGTAGACGGCGAAGTACACCAGCAGCGAGCGCACCCGGTGCTCGGTCAGAACCGTATGAAAGCGGTCGCGCAATGCGACGATGTTCTCGAGCGTGAGCTCGCGGTGCCAGCCCATCGCGAAGACCACGAGCATCACCAGCGCGATCACGGTCAGGGGTCCGAAGCGTTTGCAGGCGATCCACGCGCCGAGGCGGCGGGCGGGCGCGCGAGCAGGAGGGGAGCCGGGAAGGCAGCCGTCGCTGCCCTCGCACTGCCCCGGGTCGATCGCTTTCTCCTCTTGCTTCATGACCGAATTCCAGCCGCCAGCCGCCCATTGAGCACACGGTGGCGCGCAGGCCTTACTCGACAGATAATTGCGGGCGGGCGCGACGCGGCGTAGGGGTCAATTATACGTGACGGAACGCGAAAAGAAGTGATGCGTTGTGTGGGCCCCCAGGGCGCTCGCCCTTGCATTGACTTCGCGGGTTCAAAACCCCTATAAGCGCCGCATTTCCAACCGGCCGTGGCCGGATGGACGCAATCGCAAGCTTCGGCGCAAGTTCCCCGCTTGGGCTCTGGTACCTTGCCCTTGGGTACGAGCGCGGGCGGCGTTGAGGGCGCAAATCCGCAACCGGGTCCCGCTCGGGCCCACGGCGGGCGCCAGTGGGAGCAGGGTGCGTCGACACGGAGACCCGAGGTGAAACGGACCTACCAGCCGAGCCGGCTCGTGCGCAAGCGCCGGCACGGGTTTCGCAAGCGCATGGCGACCCCCGGGGGGCGCAGGGTGGTAGCGCGCCGGCGTGCCAAGGGCCGCAAGCGGCTGTCGGCGTAAGCGTGCCGGCCGCGGCCTTCCCAATGGCCGAGGAGGAAGCCGACAGGTGCCCCACACAGGGACCCGCTGCGGCACCCGCCGCGCATGCTTCGCCTCGGGCGGGGCGTGAACAGGGGGGTGGGGGGCAAGCCCAGCTCGCGTCGGGCCGCAAGCTCGCCCGCAGCGCGGGACCAGGGCGCGGCGACGACCCCTCGCGTCGCCAACGCAGGGTGGACGTGCGAGCCGCGATGTGTGCATGCGCTTCGCCAGGGCCGGGCAAGACCGGGCTGAGGTGTGTGCCTGGCGAGGCGCGCATTGTCATCCTGAAGCGCCGCTCGGAATTCTTGCGCGTGCGCAGGGGTGTACGCTGGACCGCGCCGGCATTTGTGCTCGAGGCGAAGTTGCGCGATGTTGCAGCAGGGGCGGCCGCCGCTGAGGCGGCGCGTTTTGGCTTCACCATCACCCGGCAAGTGGGCAAGGCGGTCGAGCGCAATCGCATCAAGCGCCGCCTCAAGGCTGCCGTTGCCCGCGCCGCGTCGCACGCCCGGTGCGACTGCGATTACGTGCTGATCGCGCGGCGCGCGGCGCTCGCGCAGCCGTTCGATGTCCTTCTTGCGGATGTGGTTGCCGCGCTCGACCGCATCCATCGGTCGCCCCCAGAGCGGGGGCGGCGTAAGGAAACCGGCAACAAGCTGGCGGGTTGACCTCCGCCCACAGACGTCCCGAGAGCTCCATGCACGATCAAGACAGCCAAAAGAACCTCCTGCTCGCCATCGTGCTGTCGGTGGCGGTGTTGGTCGCTTGGCAGATGTTCTATGCCGGCCCCCGCTCGAAGGAGCAGCAGCAGCGGCGGGAGCACATGCAACAGGAGCAGACGCAAACCAAGGGCCAGCCTGGCACGGCCCAGCCCGGCGCCGAGAAGGCCGCCCCTGGATCGCTTTCAACCTCCGGGCCAGCGGCACCTTCCGCTGCGCCGACGCGCACCCCGGCCGCCTCGCGTGAGGCGGCGCTCAAAGAATCGCCGCGGATCGGCATCGATACCCCGAGCCTCAAGGGTTCGATCGCGCTGAAGGGCGGGCGCATCGATGATCTCGTGCTCCTCAGGTATCACGACACCGTCGATCCCGGCAGCCCCAATGTCGTGCTGCTATCACCCTCGGGCGCACCGCAACCCTATTACGCCGAGTACGGCTGGGCCGCCGGCAGCGGAGCGAGCATACCCTTGCCGGACCGCGACAGCCTCTGGACGGCGGAGAGCGCGGGGCCGCTGACGCCTTCCTCTCCGGTGCGCTTGGTTTGGGACAACGGCCAAGGATTGCTCTTCCACCGCCAGATCGCCGTCGACGAAGACTATCTCTTTACCGTGACCGATAGCGTCGAGAACCGCGGCGCGACAGAGGTCACGCTCAGCCCTTATGCCCTGATTTCACGGCACGGCATGCCCCAGGTGCACGGCTACTACATCCTGCACGAGGGGCTAATCGGCGTGCTCGGCAACGCAGGCCTAACCCAGATCTCTTACACCGATGCCCTGAAGCAGACGGCCCCAAAGAGCTTCAAGGAGACCGGCGGCTGGCTCGGAATGACCGACAAATACTGGGCGACCGCCATCATCCCCGATCCGCAGCAGCCGTACACCGCGGGCTTGAGTGGGACGAAGCGCGAGGGCATGGACTTTTTCCAGACCGATCTAATGCTCAATGACGTGGCCGTTGCGCCGGGCGCCACGACTTCCGTGACGACCAGTCTCTTCGCCGGAGCCAAGCAGATGAGCCTGATCGAGAGCTACGGTGCCAAGCTCGGCGCCAAGCAGTTCGATCTGCTGATCGATTGGGGCTGGTTCTGGTTCATCACCAAGCCGCTGTTCCGTCTGCTGCACTGGCTCTCACACCTGCTTGGCAACTATGGACTTGCCGTTCTCGCCACCACGGTGATGGTGAAGGCGCTGTTCTTTCCTTTGGCCAACAAGAGTTACGAATCAATGGCCAAGATGAAGAAATTGCAGCCGGAGATGGAGAAGATTCGCGAGCGCTGCAAGGACGATCGCGTCAAGCAGCAGCAGGAGATGATGACGCTCTACAAGAACCAAAAGATCAACCCGATCTCTGGCTGCTTACCGACCGTCGTACAGATCCCCGTGTTCTTTGCCCTGTACAAAGTGCTGTTCGTCACCATCGACATGCGGCACGCGCCGTTCTTCGGCTGGATCAAGGACTTGTCCGCACCCGATCCGACGTCGGTCTTCAATCTGTTCGGACTGCTGCCATACCATCCGCCGGCCTTTCTGATGGTCGGCGCCTGGCCGATTATCATGGGCTGCACGATGTTTATGCAGATGCAGCTCAATCCGCAGCAGCCCGACCCCATACAACAGAAGATCTTCAGCTGGATGCCGGTGATCTTCACCTTCATGCTCGCGTCGTTTCCGTCGGGACTGGTGATCTACTGGGCGTGGAACAACGTGCTGTCGCTCGTGCAGCAGTACACGATCATGCGCCGCAACAACGCCGAGGTGCACCTGTGGAAGAACCTCGGCGCCGACAAGTGGAAGGCGCGCCTCACGGGCCTCAAGGCGCAGCTGGCGGGTAGCGATGGTCGTTCGCTGCAGCGGCTAGCCGCTGCGGCACAGTCGCTCCCGCAGCGCATTGCCAGCATGCTCCCCTGGGGTGGTCCCGCGCCCTCGGCGCCGGACCGCGAACCGCCGATGACCCGCGATGAGGCGCTTTCCACATTGGGGCTTCGCCCCGGTGCGAGCGAGCGCGAGATCGACGCGGCTTTGGACGCCGAGCAGCGGCGGCGCCAGAGTGGCCACGCGGCACAGAAGGAGCGGGTGAACGGGTCCGAGCAGGCCATGCGAGCGCGCCGCGACGCGGCGCGCGAGAAGCTGCGCGGCAAGCAAGACTGACGCGCGGTCGCGGCGTGCGCGATCGCCTGCCACAGAGCTCAAGGGCATGCGAGTCGGTGGCCGACAAACACAGGCCCCAGACTCAGGCCACAGACTCAGGGTCACAGACTCGGGCCACAGACTCGGGGTCACAGACTAGGGCCAAAGACTCGGGCCACGATCGGCGCGGCGGGTCGGGAGGCGATGCTGGCGCAGGAGGCACGATGTTTCCCACCACGCCCGCCCCGCTGCATACGGCCGCGCAGCTCGCCGCGGGGGAGGCGCTGTTTGCGAGGCAATGGCACTTCTCCCAGGGGGTTCCGAGGTGCGCCCTCTTGCCCGCCACCGACCGGCCAGAAATTGCCTTTGCCGGACGCTCCAACGTCGGCAAGTCGAGCCTGATCAACGCGCTCGTCGGCCAACACGGCCTTGCCCGCACCGCCCGGACGCCCGGGCGCACGCAGGAGCTGAACTTCTTCGCCACTGCCGGCGTCGCCTTATACCTCGTCGACATGCCCGGCTACGGGTTTGCGAAAGCGCCGCGCGACCAAGTGGCGGCATGGACCCGGTTGCTCAAGGACTATCTGCGCGGGCGGCCGACCCTGATGCGCGTCTTTCTTCTGGTCGATGCACGCCACGGATTGAAGGACGGTGACCGCGCCATCATGGAACTGATGGATGCTGCAGGCGTGGGCTACCAAGCCGTGCTAACGAAGGTCGACAAGGTCAAGGCGGATGCGGTCGAGGCGGTGACCGCGGCCGTGCTCGCCGCGCTTGCTCGGCACGCTGCCGCGGGCGGCGTCGTGCGTCCGACGTCGGCCCACACCGGCCTTGGTATTGCCGAGCTACGCGCCGAAATCGCCGAGCTTGCCGAGGCGCACGGTGCCCTGCACTGAGACCAGGCTCACGCCGCGGCTCATCGCAGGAGCATTTGTTGCTGGATTTGTTGCAGGAGCAGCGACGCTGCGCCAAGCGCCTGGTCGCTGTAGCGCCCGAGCAGGACACCAACGGCGATCGCGCCGATCCACGCGAGGAGGCGTACGATAAAGCGCGCATAGTTGCGCCTGATCCTCACGTCGATCACACGGTCGGGCGGCGCACTCTCCGGGCCGATCGCCTCGGCCCCGATGGTGCGGGCCGACAGCATCAGCAGCAGGCGGCCGCGCCCGCTCCGGAGCGGCACTATCTTCCAGCGCCACAGGGCGCTGTCGTCGTGCACGATGCTCGTGCCGCTGTTCTCGATCCATTGCGTCTCGGGCGTCAATGCCTCAATGGCAAAGCCGCCATTCGGTGCGCGCAAACGGACGCATAGCGTACGCGCAAGCTGTGCGCCCGGGCGCTGTGGCGATGCGCCGGCAAGCGCGTGCATCAAAGCATCCACCTTGTCGCGGGCAATGCGCACCTCGCCACGGACAGCAACCCGAGCGCGCATGCGCCGTGGGATGCTCTCAACCAAAGGCCCGCGCTCGGCGCCACCGCGCTGGCTGTGCCGCATGCGGGGCGGTTCCGGAGGTCTCGCCATGGGGGGGCCCGGGTGTGGACCTGGGAGCGGACCGGGGTGCGGACCTGGGAGCGGACCGGGGAGCGAACCTGGCAGTCGCTTGAGAGCGGCGATTTCCCCATTTCCTGCGCCTGCTTGCCTGCCGGGCGGGGGTGCAGCATCGCTGCGCGCGCGCCCCTGCTGCCGCGGCATCGGCAACGACGGGTTCGCGCGCGCCGGCGGTGGTGGCGGGCGTGGGATGTCGCTCGGCGGCGGCACGGCCGGCATCGGCATGCGCGGTGGCGCGGAAGGGACGCGCCCTTCTGCGGGTGCGCCTGCGGGTGCCCATGCCGGGCGCAAGGGTCGCTCCTCGGCGGGCGGGGGAGGCGCGGAAGCAACCGGCGGCGGGCGCGGCGCAGGCCGCGAACCCGGTTCGACACGGCGCACGACCGGAGCCTCCATGGCTGCTTCGATGGCGCTCGAGAGGCTCTCGACCGCCGGTTCGCGCTCGGGGGTGACAACCGCGGGCCGCGGCGCTGGCGTGGGGTCGGCTGCGGGAGCCGGCGGCGGCCGTGCCGGCGTCTCGGGCTGCGCCCGGGCAACCGACCGCTGGTGAATGCGCGCGCGCGCGGCCGCCAAAATCTCCTCTGCCGTTTGCGCGGCGGGCAGCGTGGCCGCGGCCGGCTGGGTCGCTGCAGATGGCGGAGCCGCTGCGGGCGGCACCGCTGCAGGCGATGCGGCCAGCGGCGGGCCGACGGGCACTTCCGCGGTGGCCGGCGGTGCGCCATCTTCGTATCGGGACTGCGGCCCTGCCGCCTTGGGTTGCAGACGTGCCTTGGTGTTGGCGCGCTGCAGGGCGCGAATCGCCTCCTCGAAGGTCATCCCCAGTGACTTCAGCATGCCGGCCGCCGGGCTCTTGGCGTCGCCGACGACGGCCGCAAGGACGATCGCGCCGTCGATCTGGCGTCGGCGCGACTGCTGCGCCGCCGAGGCGGCGGCTTGCAGCACGCGGAGCAGGTCGGCATCGGGACGCGGCTCGCTCCCCGCCGGCCCGCGCATGTCCTCGAGCAGTCCCCCTAGATAGCCGGAGACTTCAGTGCTGAGCCGCGCCAGATCGACGTTGGCGGCCTGGAGGATGAGGGCCGCCTCCGGGTCTTCGGTCAGCGCAAGCAGCAGATGTTCGAGCGTGACCGCGCGATGCGACTGGGCGCGGGCAAAGGCGTGCGCCCGCTCCAGGCTCTGGCCCAGATTGGACGACATCGGTATTGATTTCAGCTCGTCCGCAAGGGGCTGCGGCATCGATTACTCCAGAAACGCGCGCACGTCAGCGAGACGGCCGCACCCGGCACGATCGCGGGACAAATGCACGGCATTGGCTGCAGTTATCGGGCAGATTAGCCCATGCAACTGCCCTTGACACGCCCGCTGACCGAAAGAAGCTGTGAAGCTGTGGGAACGCCGCACTCCCCCGAAATCCATTGAGCGGATCCCCCCGTCCGTTATAACTCCCTCTGTCCACAAGCTCGGCGCTCGACGTGGAAGACGCGATGCCCAAGGGCCACATTGCCAAGCAAGAAGGTGGCACGCCCTCCGTCCAGGACGCGGTGCCGTTTGCGCATACCCAGGCGCGCATTCTCGCCGAAGCTCTGCCCCATATGCAGCGCTACGACCGGCAGACTGTGGTTGTAAAGTATGGCGGGCATGCGATGGGCGACCCCGCGCTGGCCGCGGCATTTGCCCAGGACATCGTGCTGTTGAAGCAGGCGCGCGTCAATCCGATCGTGGTCCACGGTGGGGGGCCGCAGATCGCCGGTATGCTGAAGCGGCTGCAGCTGAAAAGCGAATTCGTCAACGGCCTGCGTGTCACCGACAAACCGACCGTCGAGGTCGTCGAGATGGTGCTGTCGGGACTGATCAACAAGCAGATCGTGACGGCGATCAACCTGCACGGCGGCAAGGCGGTCGGAATCTCCGGCAAGGATGCCAAGATGATGATCGCGCGCAAGATCACGCAGATGCCCGATCCCGCCTCGAACCTGATGCAGGCGGTCGATATCGGCTACGTCGGCGATCCCGAAGAGGTCAATCCGGACCTCCTCGAAGTGATGTCGGGATCGGATCTGATCCCAGTTATTGCGCCGATCGGCATCAGCCGCGATGGCGAAACCCTCAACATCAACGCCGACACGTTCGCGAGCGCGCTCGCGGCGCGCATGAAGGCGAAGCGCCTGCTGCTGTTGACGGATGTCGCGGGCGTGCTC
>JBPYEF010000032.1:0-4693 GCA_051985875.1 Hyphomicrobiaceae bacterium | reverse complement strand
ATGACTGGTCGAATAGCTGGCCCCATGTCCGGCATTGTCCGGCATTGTCCGGCATGTCCGGCAAGTTCATGCCGCTCCCCTGCCGGCCCAACCCCTACTCGCCGCGCGCGCCCGCGGCAAGCTTGCGATGCCGGCACCCGGTGGCTGCGCGCGGCAAGGGGCCACGAGGCCCCGACCGCGCCGCCCGCACCGGCCCGCTTCGGACTGCCGCGAACGCCGCTGCCGGGCGAGAGCGGGCCAGGCGTGCGCCTGTGGGTAGTGCGCACCGAATACGGGTTTGCCCACCTGAGCGGCGCGCCACCACCTCAGCGAGCACCATGCCCCATTGATGCGCCAGGAAATAGACAACGGTGCGGGCAAGGGTGCAGACCAAGGCGCAGCCAAGAATGCAGACCGGCCCGCGGCCATGCTGCCGACCCGCGGGCCACGAGCGCGCCGAAAGCTCCCGCCTGCGGTCGCCATCGGGCGTGCAGCAACGCGCAGGAGGCCAGGCGATCCCACCTGGCCTCGGCGCGGCTTGCCTTACAGCTTGCTCGCGTCCTTGTTGCGCTTGACGATATCCTCGTGCCGGTCGACCTTATCCTTCGCCAGATCGTGCTTGTCGCGATGGATATCGCGGCGTTCGGCGTTGACGTCCTTCTGCTCTTGGCGCCGACGCTGATCCCACTTCTCTGCCCCCTTGAGATTCCCGTGCGCGATCGCGCGTTCCTCCTTCCTCAGGTCGGCGTTGCGCTCGGCACGCTCCTCCTTGAGGTTGGTGGCATCGTGCCGTACATCGCGCTTGTCCTGCCGAATGTCACGCGAATCGCGGCGGATATCGGCGTTTTCGCGCTCGACCCTCTCGAGCTTCTGCCCCTCGGATTGTGCAAGCGCCGACGGCCCGGCGATCAGCATCAGCACCGATGCCAAGGAACTGACGTACACGAAGCGTCTCATTGTGCTCCTCCTAGGAATGCCCGTTGGCTGTCGCCCGCTCGACACCGCAAATGTTGCGCGCCACGACTGAATGGTTCTGGAATGCGCAGTTCATCCGCGGTTCACGGACTTGCTTCGCCGCGCCAACCGGCGGCCGCTGCGCGGGCAACCCGCGACCGTGACAAAGCGCTCGCTCGTGCGGGCGTTATGTCTCGACTGCCCCGCTCATGTGGATGAACCACGCCCGGAGATAGGCGGCGAGCGACAGCAGGGTCAGCGCGCCGGTAATCCAGACGAGCAGCAGGCGCGCCTCGGCCAGCCCCAGACCGAAGGCACCGTCGGCCAGCACCAACGCCGCAAGGAGAATCTGCGCCAGGGTATTGGCCTTGCTCATCGCCAGCGGCTTGATTCTGATCGGCTGGTCGAGCAGCCAAGCCAGCAGCACCGCTGCGACGATCAGGATGTCTCTGCTGACCACGGCGATCACCAGCCACAGCGGCAGTTCATCGCGGACACCGAGCGCGATGAAGATGCTGACGATCAGCAGTTTGTCCGCGAGCGGATCGAGATAGGCGCCGAGCTCGGTGCTCCACGCGAACCGCTTGGCGAGAAAGCCATCCACGGCATCGCTGATCCCGGCAGCCACGAACACGAAAAATGCCGTCTTGCCCTGGCCGGAGACCAGCGCCCAGAAGATCACCGGCACGGAGATGATGCGCGCCAGGGTGATAAAGTTCGGAATGTTGATGATCAGCGGAATCTTGGGCACTGACCTGATGCACCCGAGCTGCGGATGGATCTGTCTTGAGCGGCTAGCCTCGCACGCAGCGTGCGTAGCGAGTCAAGGCCGCGGGTTGGCGCTACTGCAGCGCGAGCGTCCACGCGCCCCCGACACTGTGCAATGCCAAGCCCTGCTGCGCCAGCGCCTCGGCGAGCCGCTCGGGACCCTCGGCAAAGCGCAAGGTGACGCGCGCCCCGCGCGCCGACAGCCCGGCGACCTCCAACTCCTCGACACCGGGCGTCGCCGCCAGGCGCCGCGAGATGTCCTGCCATTCGCTCATGCCGCGAAATTCCACGGCAATCAGCATATTGCCGCCGCTCGCCCCGCTCCCGCCGTCGATGCGCATCACCTTCCAGCGCCCCTCGAGAATGCCAAGCGACACCACGGCGGCGAGATCGCTGGTGTAGCCCGGATCGGTTGGATCGATGCGGTAGATGCGCCGCAGCGCAAAGGCGCCGACGGCATCACGGCCGACGAGGGTGACGGTGAGGCGCTTGGCAGCGGCGTCGCGCTCGGCGAGCGCCAGCACGACGAGTTCGCTGTTGTAAGCCGCGACCAGCGCGCGCAGAGCATTGCCGTCGCCCCCGGCGAGGGCGTTCAGGGTCTCGGGGGAGATCTCCCGACGCGGGGCGACGAGCCTGATCGGGGTTAGCGCATGCTCCAAATCGAGGCTCTTCCAGGCGTCCGTCCAGCGCGCCTCGGCCTTGGCGTCGGTGGTGCCGGTAGTGCGCCAGACGGGGAGCACGGTCAGTACTGGGGCCGGTTCATCGGTAAACGGAATACCTTCCCCGCGCAGCAAATCACGCACCGCCTTGGACTGGAAGGAGAAGTCGAGTGTGGCGATGTACTCGGTGCTGGAATTGCGCTCCGAGCGCACGCTGACGCCTTCGATGAGATTGTTGGCCCTGATGCTTCTGAGGTGACCCAGTCGCGCATAGGCGTTGACCGCCGCGAGACGCTTCAGCAAGGAGTGGAAGGCCGCCTGCTCCCCGTCGGCGAGCGCCCGTTCCTTCGCCGCAACGGCGTTCTCGGCGCGCGCCTCGACGGGATAGTTGGCGACCGTGAATACCTCTTCCCCGGCGCGCGCCGCGCCACCCGCAAGCAGGGCGGCGGCCGTGACCAACGGCAGCGCCCGCCGGAGGAGCACCCACACCCCGGTGGCCTTCGGTGCAAAACTCGCGCGCACATCCTGCATGCTTCCCGCCCAATCACCAGCGACGGCCGGGGACTCTACCGGTTTGTTGGGATCTCTGCTATGCCCCGGGACGTTGCCGTCCGAACGCCAGCGGCAACCGGCACGGTCGGCAGCAGGGCTGCGCGCGGCTTGCGCGGCCCGGTGGCCGATCCAGGACAGGTGACGTGACAGATCACACGACAGATCGCAGCATCGATCGCGCGCCTACCCCCGTTTCCTACCGCGACGCGGGCGTCGACATCGATGCCGGTAACGCGCTGGTGGAGAGCATCAAGCCGCTCGCCAAGACGACACGCCGTCGCGGTGCCGATGCCGAACTCGGTGGCTTCGGCGCCCTGTTTGATCTCAAGGCCGCCGGCTACCGAGATCCGATCCTGGTCGCCGCCACGGACGGCGTCGGCACCAAGGTGAAGATCGCCGCGGACACCGGGCGGCATGCGACGGTCGGGATCGACCTCGTCGCCATGTGTGTCAACGACCTGCTGGCGCAAGGCGCCGAACCGCTGTTCTTTCTCGACTATTTCGCGGCCGGGCGCCTCGTCGTCGACACCGCGCGCCTGGTCGTTGCCGGCATCGCCGAGGGCTGCCGGCTGGCCGGCTGCGCGCTGATCGGTGGTGAAAGCGCGGAGATGCCCGGCCTCTACGCCGCCGCCGACTACGACCTTGCGGGCTTCGCCGTCGGGGCGGTGGAGCGTGGCGCGATCTTGCCGCGCCCCGACGTCGTAGCGGGCGACGTGCTGATCGGCCTCGCCTCGGCGGGCGTGCATGCGAACGGCTTTTCCCTGGTGCGGCGGCTGGTCGCCAAGGAGCGGCTCGCCTGGGAGGAACCTGCCCCCTTCGCACCGACCGCGGCACTCGCCGATGCCCTGCTGACACCGACGCGCATCTATGTCCGAGCCGTGCTGCGCGCTCTGCGCGAGGTCGGTGGCATCAAGGGCCTTGCGCACATCACCGGCGGCGGCATCTCCGAGAACGTGCCGCGGATGCTGCCTGCCGGGGTTGCAGCGCGCATCGATCTCGCGCGCTTCAGCGCACCACCGGTGTTCGCCTGGCTGCAGCGCTCCGCCGATCTCGACCAGCCCGGGATGCTGCGCACCTTCAACTGCGGGGTCGGCATGGTTGCCGTTGCCGCCGCGCCGCACGCGCCCGCCGTGCTTGCCGCGCTGCAGGCGGCAGGCGAGACGGCGATGATCATCGGCGAAATCGAGGCCGGCCACGGCATCGCCTCTTCCGCCAAGGGCAGGGCGGGCGGCGAAGCCGTGCGCTATTCCGGTGTCCTGGAGTTCGCGCGATGATCGGCCGTTTACGCCGTGTGCCGGCGTACCGCGCGTTGCCTGGCTCGAGCGGCCCGGCGCCGTGGCCATGAAACGCCGCGTCGCCATTCTCATCTCGGGCCGCGGCTCCAACATGATGGCGCTGGCGGCAGCAGCGCGCGCTGAGGATTTCCCCGCCGAGATCGCCGTGGTGATCTCCAACAAGCCCGCGGCGCCCGGTCTGGCGCTGGCGCGCACCGCCGGCATCCCCGCGCTTGTCGTCGACCACCAGCAGTTTGCGACGCGCGAGGCGTTCGACGCCGCCGTTGAATCCGAACTCGTGCGACAAGGCGTCGAGCTCGTTTGCCATGCCGGGTTCATGCGCATCCAGAGCGCAGCATTCGCCAGCCGCTGGCTCGGCCGCCAGCTCAACATCCACCCCTCGCTGCTTCCCTGCTTCAAGGGCCTGGCTGCGGCGAAGCAGGCGATCGATGCCGGCGTGCGCATCTCCGGCTGTACCGTACACTTCGTAACGCCCGAGCTCGATTC
>JBPYEF010000031.1:0-11732 GCA_051985875.1 Hyphomicrobiaceae bacterium | reverse complement strand
TGTTGATGACGAACACCAGCGGCAGGCCGTGCACCCCCGCGAAGTTCATCGCCTCGTACACATCTCCCTTCGATGTGGCGCCGTCGCCCAGCAGGCAGACGGCTACGCGCGGCTGCTTGCGGAACTTGAAAGCGGCGGCGACCCCTGCGGCATGAGGGGCCTGCGATCCGACCGGAACGCAGAACGGGAAGTCATGGGCCGGGCCGGAGGAGCAATTGCCACGCTCATCACCACCCCAATACAGGAGGATCTCCTCCATCCGGACGCCGCGCCAAAGCAGCGCGCCATTGTCGCGGTAGGACGGCAGCAGACAGTCCTCGGGACGCATGCAGCCGGCGACGCCGACCGACACCGCTTCTTGGCCGAGAGATACCGCGTAGGTCCCCAATCTGCCGGTGCGTTGCAGCGAAACCGCCTTCAGATCGAAGCTCCGCGTCAGCACCATCGCGCGATAGGCAGCAACCAGAGCCGCCATGTCGGCGCTCGCCTCGCAAGGGGCAGCGAGCAGTGTGCCATCGGCTGCCAGGTAGCAGCGGCGGTGGATCGTGAAATGTGCAATGTCCCGACGCGCAGCGTGCGCCATGGCCGTTCCTCGGTTCGCCCGCCCCCGCATCCGCGGTGCGCGCCGGATAAACGCGAAGGATGCGCGAACGTTGCGAACTCGGAGCCGAATGCCTCTGATAGCGGAGCGCACCAGGGGGTGCATGCATCGTTGCTGCGCTGGTGGCGCGCGGGGACGGCGCCATGCTGCGCCTGCGAAGCCGACCGCAGATTACCGGCTGCGGGCCCGCTCCAGCGCCCGCCCCCGAGGACATTTCCGCCTGGCGCGGCCCCGTGGCGGCGAGCCGTGCAAGAACGTAGGCCAGCCGCTGCGCCGATGCCGCCTGCTACGCGCACGCGCATGGCGCGCTGCCTGGAGGAACGAGACGCGGTCGGCCGCCGAACCCGACCGCGGTGTCAGGCGCGGCCGGCGGGCCGAGGCAAGCGCAGGTTCTCCCTGAGGGTAGAGCCGACATACTCCCTATGAAACAGTCCACGGCGCTGTAGCTCGGGGACGACGAGGGCAACGAAATCCTCGTACGACCCCGGCACGCAGGCCGCGCCAACGACGAAGCCATCACAGGCCGGCGCCGAGAACCACTCTTCAAATCTGTCGGCCACCGCCCTCGCATCGCCGACCCATGGCGGCGGCAGCTTGCCGCGGCGCGTGATGGCGATGAAGTCGCGTGGCGTCGGCTTGCGGCCACCGAGCGCGGCGAGCACGCGATCGCGGCCGGACTGCGTACCGGTGAAGCGCGCAAGCTCTGCGTCCGTAAACGGCTCGTCGAGCGGCTTTGAGCCAAAGTCGAAGTTGGTCGCCTCCGACAACAGCATCAGCGAGTCGACTTCGAGTGGCAGCCGCTCGATCAGCGCGAACTTGTCCTCCGCCTCCGCCTGCGTCGCTGCTACTACGGGATGACATAAAGTGGCGATGTGCATACCGGCGGGGTTGCGGCCACAACTGGCCGCGGCCGCCTTCAACTCCGCATAGGCCTTCTTCGCGGGCGTGAGGTCGGGATTGCTCGTAAAGATCAGCTCGCCCCAACGGGCGGCGAAGCGTCGTCCGCGCCCGCTCTGTCCGGCCTGAATGATCACCGGGTGACCCTGCTGCGAGCGCGGGACCGTAAACGGGCCGCGCGAGCGGAAGTGTGCTCCCTGATGGTCGAGGCGGTGTACCTTGTCGGGATCAGCAAATCGCCCGTTCGGCTTGTCAACGATCAGGGCGTCATCGGCCCAGGTGTCCCAGTGGCCGTGTACCACCTGCATGAACTCATCCGCGCGGTCGTAGCGGGCATCGTGCTCCAGCACCGCATCGAGCCCCATGTTGCGCGCCTCGACGTCGTTCATCGAAGTGACGACATTCCAGGCGGCACGCCCGCAGGTCATGAGGTCGAGCGTCTGAAACAAGCGCGCGACGTGGAACGGATGATAGTAGGTCGTCGAGTAAGTAGCGCCGAGCCCGAGGTGGGACGTGCACATCGCCATGGGCATCAGGCAGGCGATCGGATCGAGCTTGACACAGCGGATGCCGTGAGCGACGGCCTCTGCAAACCGTCCCCCACCGAACTCTGGCATGCCGAGGCGGTCGTCGAAAAAGGCAAGGTGAAACTTGCCGGCCTCGAGCACGCGGCCGATGTGCGCGTAGTAATCAGGAGAGATAAAGTCGCTGCGCGCCGCGGGATGGCGCCAGGACCCGGCGAAATTCGAGCAGTTCTGTGCCTGTAGGAAGCCGATCATGATCATGTGGCGCATCGTGCCTGCCTCCACTGCCTGCCGCCGCCCGCGCCCGGCCATCGCGTGTACACCGTACGGCGGCCGCGCGGGAGCGGACCCGTGCGCTCGGCGGCGCGCAGAGAGCAGCGACCGGGCGTACCCCCGCTGCAGCTACCTCCCTGCTCTGCCCTTGTGTCAAGTCGCGGCCTGATCAGGAGATGATACAATGGCCAGCGCAAGGCGCCCGCGCGTCACGAGACGCGCGGGTGGCAACGCCCGGCGTGGTGGCGCTCCGGCATGCAGCGCGTCTGGGTCGCAGAGTAGGCGCTCGACGGCAGCGGGCAGCTGACCGGGGGCTGCGGAGGATCACGGGTAGTGGCCTGGACCTGCGATTGGGCCATTGTCAAGGGAGCTCTTTATGATCAGCAAGTTCGATAGCCTGTTCGCCGGACATACCGATCTTGAAAATCCCGGCTACGGTGGCACGCCGATCAATGCACGCCGCTATCCGAACGCCCACCTTGCCAGCGCCCTTACCAAGGCGGAGGCAATGGCCAAGGCGATGGATCGGCTCGGCTACCACTGCTTTTGGCTCGCCGAGCATCACTTCCAGCGCGAAGGCACGGAGTGCATCCCGAACGCCATCCTGATGGCCGTGCACCTTGCGCACCGCACCAAGACCCTCAAAATCGGCTGCGGCTTCAACATTACCCCGATGTGGCACCCACTGCGGCTCGCCGAGGACTACGCCGCTGCCGACATTCTCACCGGCGGTCGCATCGTGTTCGGCGTGGGGCGCGGCTACCACACGCGGGAGGTGGAGACGTTCGGCTCTCCGCTGCGCGACCAGGAAGCCAATCGCGAACTGTTCGAGGAGCAGGTTGAGATCATCTTCAAGGCCTTCAACGAAGAGGCTTTCTCGCACAAGGGCAAGCACTACACCCTGCCGCCGCCGAACATGCCCTACCGTGGCTATACCCTGAGCGATCTCACGCTGGTGCCGCGCCCCTTCAATCTGCCGGTGGAGTGCTGGCAACCGATTCAAGGCGGCTCGGCGCGTGCGCTCGCATTCATGGCTAAGCACGGCATCAGGGGAATGGTAGGCGGTGGCTCGGCCGAGGGCGGGGCGATGCACAAGGTGGTGCTCGACTGGCAAGCGGCGCATGCCAAGATCGGCAAGACGATCGAGCTTGGCGAGCGGCTCTGCTTCGGATTCCACTTCTACATGTCCGACAGCCGTGCTCAAGGCATGAAGGAGGCGGCGAAATACTACGAAGAGAACATGAAGATGTTCGGCGAACTGCGCCTGCTGCGGGCGCTGAGCGAGGAGCAGATCGCGATCATGCGTGATCCGGAGCGGGCGCCCACCGCCAAGTTGCCGCGCATTGAAGACGCGGTGAAGTCCGGCGGCTTCCTATGCGGCAATGCCGACGAGCTGATTACGCACTTGAAGGCGCTCGAGAGCAAATACCCGGCCCTCGAGCGCATTTCCGTGAGCCTGTCGGTCGGCGTGCCGCAAAGCCTGGCGCTGGAGCAACTCGAGCGCTTTGCCAAGGAGGTGATGCCGGCCTTCAAGAGCACCGCCTAAGGCCACCCGTGACATCCGCACTCGCAAAGAGTGCGCGTGGGTGAGGAAGGCGTCGCGGCCGTCCAAGCTCGCTCCGGCATGGGCATGGGTTTCGCCGGTGGCCGGTCGGGCACCGCGGTTGCGGCGCGGGCAACTGCTTGTGGCCTCAGCGACCGCGCACCGGGACGGCGCGCAGCGCGGGAATTAGTTCATCGGAAATCAGGCGCATGCTTGCAAGCGCAGCCGATAGCGGCAAACCTGCCCAGTGGGTTCGCATCACGATGTGCGTGACGCCGAGCTCCTTCCAGTAGGGTTCGAGCTGCGCGTAGCACTGTTGCGGCGATCCCAGGATGAAGCGATCCTCGATCAGCTCCTCGAGCGAGCGGGAGAAATCCTCATTGTCGGGCATCACCTTGTCCTGCCCCCAGGTGGCGTAGTCCCGATACTTGGCCAGCAGATAAGGCCCGGCCATCTCGAGGGCGGTCGCGCGATCCCTGGCACAATAGACCTCTTTGATGACGGGCAGCTCGCGCTCGTCGTCCTTGCCGGATGCTCTCAGCTCCGCGCGGTAGATCGCGACCTGGCGGCGCAGCGTATCCAGCTTCGCGTGCGGATTGATGAGCCAGGCGTCGGCAAGGCGCGCAGCGCGCCTGACGGCGGGTTCGTTGTTGGCAGCCATCCAGATCGGCGGCCGGGGCTTCTGCACCGGGCGAATGTTCATGCGTACGTTGTCCAGCCGGCAGCCGGCGCCTACATACGACACGCGCTCTTGCGTCCATAGGCGCTGAATAAGGGCGAGGTACTCCTCGAAGCGTTTGACGCGCTCGCCCTTGGCGACGCCAAAGGCAGCGAATTCAACTTCGCGGTAGCCCAAGCCAACCCCGAAAATCAGATTGCCGCGTGTTATCACATCGAGGCTTGCCACCGTCTCGGCGGTGTATACGGGATTGTGCAGATTGAGCAGCAGGATGCCGAGGCCAATCTTCATGTCGCCGGCTTCCGCCGCGAGACGCGCGAGGAAGGGGACGGTCTGCAGCTGCTTGTTGTTGCCTTCGTTCAGGTAGTGCTGCCCGGAAAGCAGCGAATCCCAGCCGCGCTCGCGCGCCAGATGCACCATGGCAATCTGCTCGCCGAGCGCGCTTACCATGTCGGTGTCGAGCAACTGCTGGTTGGTGAGGAACAGACCTATTTTCATGTAACGGTTCTCCTGACAGCGTACGGGGCCAAGACGCCGCACCGCCCAATTGCCCGAGCTCGCGTCGCCGACGGCAGCTGCACACGCACCGCGCGACTCCGCGCTCAGGGCACGAACCGCGCCTCCGGCACGGCGCCGGCTCGCGGCACTCCCGCACAGGCGATGCGCGCAGCCTCGCTCGGCAGCACGCGCGGCTCGAGCAGGCGAGTGACCTGCCCGAGATCGTCGACTGCTTCGAGGGTCTCGAGACGTTCAAACAGCGGTGCGATTTGATCACGCGCCAGCGCGCGTTCGGCACACGCCTCGAACTTGTCGAACAATTCCTCGCTGGACATCGAATTGTCCGCGCCGCGGCAGACGAGGTGGTCGACGCGACGCGACAGGCGGCGGCCGTCTTGCAAGGTGACGACGACTTCCGCGCCGAACTGCTTGGGACCGTCGCTTGCCATGTCCGGATGCGGCCGCACGCGGATTAGGGGCAGCAAGCGTCGCACCCGCTCCTGCATCACAGCGTCGTCGTCAAAGGCATCGAGGCGCACTGCGCCGTCGGCGAGCGCGCGCGCGGTAACGTACTGAATCGAGAACTTGGCGGCCAGCGGCGTGCGCGGATCGGGATTGTCGGTATGCGGCAGCCGGCGATGGTGCGCGAGGATCTCGATCCCTTGCACGGCTTGCGCCGTTACACCCTCCTCGCGCACGAGTGCCAGCATCATGGCGATTGCCGGGTGCGTCGAGCCGCAGCATGGGAACTGCTTGAGGCCGACGTCGGCAGCCTCGATCTCCCATGGCGCGCCCCAGTTCTGCAAGGCCCGTTCGGCCGCGTAATTGCCTTCTCCATTGAACACCCGCAGCCAGCCTTGCTTGTGCTCGAGCGCTGCTGGGTTGGCCTCGAAGCCACGGGCAGCGAGCAGTGCCGCGAACAGCCCGTTGCGCGCCACATGCCCAACATGCAGCGGCTTCGTCATCGTACCGAAGTTGGCCTTAATGCCGCTCGCAAACGAAGCCGCAAGTGCCAGCGCCATCGCCGTGCGGCCGACATCGAGCCCGAGCAGATGCGCCCCGGCCGCCGCGGCTCCGAATGTGCCGAGCGTCGCGGTTGGGTGCCATCCCTTGTCGTAGTGATGATAGTTGACCGCGCGCGACAGGCGCACCTCGGTCTCCACACCGGCAATGTAGGCGGCGAGTGCACGCACACCCGACACCTGCAGCTGCTCGCCGAGCGCGAAGACGGGCGCCGTCACCGGTGCCGAGTGATGTCCTCCCATCACGCCGGAGACATCGTCATAGTCCAGTGCATGGCAAGCGGTGCCGTTGACAAGTGCGGCGTCGAGCGCACTCGTCCGCTTCTGGGTGCCGAACACGAGCGCCGCGCCCGGTGCCTCGGCGACTCCCGGCGTGGCAAGCAACAGGCGCACACAGGGCTCGGGCATGCCGGCCAGCGCGCAGCCGAGGGTATCGATGATGGCGGTGCGCGCACCCGACAGTGCGCCGGCGGTTATGTGCTCGGTGCGGAAGGCGCAGATTCTCTCGGCAAAGGCGGTGGCAAGCGTGCTAGCGTGTACCTGGTTGGCAGCTGTCATTGGCTCCTCCATCCTCTCATTTGCCGCTTCAACAGCCCGCGCTCCTCGCCGCGCTGCGCCCCGCAATCCGCCCGAACGTCGCGCCCGAGACCAGTCCGGTGCCCGCCGGATAATTGTCATAGAACAGGCCACCGACCATT
The DNA here is from genome assembly GCA_051985875.1 of Hyphomicrobiaceae bacterium. Classification (GTDB taxonomy): domain Bacteria; phylum Pseudomonadota; class Alphaproteobacteria; order Rhizobiales; family Hyphomicrobiaceae; genus AWTP1-13. Next base: position 4,997 of record JBPYEF010000031.1, on the reverse strand, counting down.
TCGCCGCAGGCAAACAGGCCGGGCAGCGGCCGCCAGTCCGTGCCGACCACCTGTGCATTGTCGTCGATCTTCAGGCCGCCAAACGTGAAGGTGATGCCACCCGTTACCGAGTAGGCGACGTAGGGAGGTGCGTCGATGCGCGCGGCCCAATTGGTCTTCTCCGGGCGCAGTCCCCTGGTCGCGAGGCCGTCCTTCCTGGTCGGGTCGAATGCCTGGCCCGTGCGCGGTGCGGCATTGAACTCCTCGACCGTCTGCAGCGCCTGTTCCTTGTCGTCGATCTCGAGCTGCGCCAACAGCTCCTTCAGCGATGCCGCGACGATCGGCTTTGAGGTTGCATAGCGCGGCTCGAGCAGGTGCAGTACCTTGCCGTCGAACAGCTGGTAGCCCCTGGCTCCCGGCTCAGCGAGGATCGCGCGACCAAATTTGGCGTAGGTGTAGAGGTTTTCGTCTTCCCCCTCATCAACGAAGCGTCGACCTCGGCGGTTGATCATCACGCCGTAGTGATAGCTCAGGCGGTTGGAGCGATCGGTGTACTCCCGCGGGGCGAATTCACCCCAATCGGCGCTGATCGGAGTGGCGTGACAGCCGCTCCACTGCCCCCAGGGCATGGCGCCGACCGCCAGCGCCATACGCAGGCCGTCACCCTGATTGAAGGGCGTACCACGCACCTTGGCGGCGCCAACCAGCGGTCCGATGTGTTGCGTGCGCATCTGCACGTTGGCCTCGAAGCCACCGCAGCCCAACACTACAGCCCGGCCCAAGACGGGCTTCAGTCCTTCCTCATCGCGCACCTTCACGCCGGCCACCCGGCCGCGGGAATCGAGCACCAGGTCGGTCGCCGCGCTGGAATAGCGGACCTCGATGCCGCGCTTGCCGGCGGTGGCGAACCAACTACGCGACAGGCCGACACCCTCGTGCGCCGCGCGCACGATAAGTCCGCGCGGCCAGACGACGAGATTGCCGCGCCTCACCCCTGCCACGGTGATGGCCGGCTCCATCTTCACACCGCCGACCTCGTGCATCCAGAACACGGTGGCCTTCGAGCTATCCACCAGGATGCGGGACAACTGGGGATCGGTTCGCCCACTGGTCACACGCTGCAGGTCGTCCATGTAGTCTTGACGCGTATAGGGCGTGATGCCTTCGTAGAACGACGCGTACTGCTGTTCAACGCCCGGCAGCAGAGGCGCGAGCTCATGGGCGTCATCGAACGCCAGGCGCAGCACCGCTCCCGCCCAATGGGTATTGCCACCGCGCATGGCGCGGGGCGCCTTCTCGAGCACCAGCACCCTGCGCGCACCGTTTTCGTGCGCGGAAACGGCGGCGGAAAGTGCCGCATTGCCCGCGCCGACAACGATCACGTCGTATTCCTGCATCGCTCCCTCATTGCAATGGCCGCGCCGCTGGCTCGGGCGCGGCCACGGCGAGTTGCAGCAGCTCGCGCAGCCCCGCGCCGTCGAGTTCGTCGATGCGCCGTGCCAGCGCGATCAGGCGTTCGGCCGCATCCGTGCGCAGCCGCGTTGCCAGGCAATCGCGAACCTTGACGAGATGCTCAGTGTCGGTGATCGGCGGCGCCCCCCACGCACCGCGGGGAGCGCGGCAGCAGCTCTCGAGTACGCGGCCACCATCGAGCTCAACGCGCAGCAGGACGTGCATCTTCTCGAAGCGACCGGGGATCGCCGGGTCGGGGCGCAGTTCGGTTTTGCCGAGCAGATCCTGCATCTGCGGGCGCGCAAGCTGGGCATCACGAAATGTGTCCAATCCCACCCTGCCGTCGAGCAGCGCACTTGCCGTGGCGTACTGCAGCGAGAACTTGCCCTCGAGCCCGGTCCTGGGGCGCGGGCGGTCGATGTAGCCCATCACCGGCGCGCTGAGCACCACGCGGCGGATGCACGCCGGAGCGGGAATGTGCGCATGGAGCTCGAGACCGGCGGTGATCGCGAAGTGGGTTGCGAATTGGCTGGGAAACATCTTGATCGCATAGCCGGGCTCAACGATGCGCCACGGCGGGCGACCGAAGTGGACGAGTTCCTTGGCCTCGAAGCCGTCGTAGAATGCCGCGGCATAGCCCTGTGCCGCTTCGAACACGTCGACGTTGGCGGTGAAGCCGCGTGCCGCCAACAGTGCCGATTCGAGCCCCAGCGCTGCGGCGTGACCGCAGTGCGTCGCTTTGGTCATGGTACCGGCGTTGGCCAGCAGGCCCGAGGCGCGCGAGGCGGCGATGCCCAGTGCGTGCGCGAGCCGGTCGGCGTCGAGCCCGAGCAGATGTCCGGCGGCGGCAGCCGCCCCCAGCGGACCGACGGCGCCGGGTGGATGGAAGCGGATGGAGCGCGCTTCGTATTGCCCCGAGGCGTGGCGGATCCATCCCTGCATCTCGACACCCTTGACGAGCGCGGTCAGCACTTCGCGCCCGGTCCGGCCGTCGCGCTCGGCAAGGGCGAGCACGCCTGGCAGCGTGGTCGACAGAGCGTGATTGGCCGGGCTCCACATCGGCTCGAAGTCGAGCACGTGCATCGCCGCGCCGTTGCAGGCGGCGGCGGACACCGCGCCGAGGCGCAGCCCGCTGCCAATGATGGTGGCCTGCGCCGCGCCACCCTGCTCGCGGTAGTGCGCGGCAAGGATGCGCACGGCCTCCTCCGTGCTGCCAGCGACGGCGACGGCAATGCCGTCGAGCACGAGTCGGCGCGCTGCGCTAACCGCCGGCGCACCCAAGCTCGCATAGTCGCTGGCGACAATCCCCTCGCAGAGCTGCGACGTCAGCGACATCGGCAGCCCCTCATCATCGTCACACACCGGCCATTGCCCGCCTGCCGCGCGTGGCGTGTGGGGGCTCGAGGATATCCGCTCGGCCGTGCCGATCGGTAGGGGTGCAGAGCATCGCTTTCCTCCCCGGCCGGCACCGGAGGCGTACCCGGCGCGTGCCGGCACGGTGCACGCTTGAGTGTTGGCACGCTTGCGTGTTGCGAGGAAGCCTTTATCGTCGGCGATTGGAACAAAGATGAGCAGCGCTGTCAATCAATGCGCGGGCAAGCGCATGCGCCGGACGGCGCCGTGCAGGGGAGAATGCGATTGCCGCAGTACCCCGCCTTCGATGCCAGGCAGTGCGGCGATTCGGCGTGCAATCCCGCGCGCGGATTGGCCGAATTCGTGGCGCACCTGCGCCTTGCGGACGTTCCCGAACAGGTGCGGGCGCGTGGACTGGAACTGATACTCGACGCCATCGGCGTCGGCCTAGCCGCACGCACTACCGCGTTCGCCGAGCGCACGCTCGCCGGCGCAGTCGCGCTCGGCGGCTACGGCACCAGCACGGTGATCGGACACCCGCAAGGGCTGACTCTCCGGGATGCGGCGCTTGTCAACGGTGTTCTGCTGCACGGCCTCGACTTCGACGACACGCACCTTGGGGCCATCGTGCATCCGACGGTGACGTGCCTGCCAACCGCCTTCGGCGTCGCCGAGGCGGCGCGCGCGCGCGGCGCCGACATGCTCGCGGCTTACCTTGCAGGGATGGAGTGCGCGATTCGCATCGGCGCCGCGGCGAAAGGCGGCTTCCATCATATGGGATTTCATGCGACCGGCATCGTCTCGCACTTCTCCTCCGCTCTAGTCGCAGGCCGCTTGCTCGGGCTCGACCCCGACGCCCTGGTCAGCGCCCAAGGCATCGCGGCCTCGACGGCGAGTGGAGTGCAGGTCTTTCTTGAGGAGGGCGCGTGGACCAAGCGGCTGCATCCTGGCTGGGGTGCGGTTGCCGGTATCACCGCTGCCTCGCTGGCGCGCAGCGGCTTCTTCGGCCCCTCCCGCCCCTTCAATGGCCGTTTCGGCCTGTTCGAAACGCATTTGCAGCACGGCGCAGATGCGAACGACCTTGCGCACATGACGATGGGCCTCGGCCGCGACTGGCAGCTGGCGCAGACCTCGATCAAGCCCTACCCCGTGTGCCACTTCCTGCATGGAGCCGCCGAGGCGGCAATTCGGCTGCACGGCACCCTCCACCCCTCGGTGTCAGACCTCCTCGAGATCCGCGTACGCATACCCGGGGACACGCTGACGATCGTCGCCGAGCCCGCCGAGCGCAAGTGTGCGCCGGCGAACGACTATGACGCCAAGTTCAGCGCGCAGTACGTCGTTGCCACATGCCTGCTCAAGGGGCGGATGGGATTGGCCGAACTCGAGGCGGAGGCCCGCAGTGACCCGCAGGTGCTCAACCTGGCACGCCGCATCGTCGTCGCAGCGGACGCTTCATCCGGGTTTCCCCAGTACATGTCCGGGGGGGTCAGCGTTGCAACCCGCGACGGCCGCAGCCACGATGCCTATGTCCCCATCAACAATGGCTCTGGACCAAGAGCGATGCAGCAGGCCGGCATCAGCGACAAGTTCTTCGCCTCGGCCGAGCTCAGCATCCCCCACGCGCACGCCGCGCGCATCCGCCAGGCAATACTCGGCCTCGAAGACATAGCCGTTGCCGAGCTCGCCGCCGTACTGCGCGTTGCCTAAGGAGGGCCGCATCCGCAAGCGGCGAGGCGCCGGCGGCCCGCGGGCGCCGCAAGCCCCGGAGTGGCGCATTGGAAATGCGCGTTTGGAGGCGGCTGGCGTACCCGACGCGGTGCGCCGCTTGGCATCGAGGAGGAACGCTGGAGCGCTCGAGCGTGTGTCGGATCGAAAGCCAGCACCGAGGCTCGCCGTGCTCTGCCTAACCTCCACGGCGTTTGCGGCAGCCTAGGCACCGAAGCGGTTACCGTTGCGGAGGAGTCGCCGAGTTTCGCGACACGAACTTGGCGCTGCCCGAATTCCGATCAAACCCGCAAAATTCCCACGTCACCCGACAATCGTGGGTGGACGACCACCGGGCTGTCCTATCACGACGGCTTCGCGCGATCTTTGCTAAGGTGCACGCGCTGCGGGTGCACGCGATCGGCGGCGCCGAGGCGGATGCGCGCTCGTCGCCTTCCGCGCAAGAGCCGCGACGACGAGCTCGCCGCCCGCGGCCGAGGATGTGA
>JBPYEF010000030.1:0-3439 GCA_051985875.1 Hyphomicrobiaceae bacterium | reverse complement strand
GCAGGTCGGTGAGCTTGAAGCCCCTGACACTGGTCGCCGTGCCAAGGATCGGCCGACCGATCGCCTGGTCGGGGAACGCAACCTCCTGCAGCAGCTCGTAGGCAATCTCGTCCGGGCTGTCGCGGGTGGCCGCGATCTCCTGCAGAATCACCTCGCGCTCGCGCTCCAACTCCTCCTCGGCGTAGCGTGGGATCTGCAGGATGTCGGCGAGGATGTCGAGCGCGATCGCAATGTCGCCCTTGAGGGTGCGCGCATAGTAAGCGGTGGTCTCCAGGCTTGTTGCGGCGTTGAGCTCGCCGCCGACCGCCTCGATCTCCTCGGCGATGTCGGTGGCGCTGCGCCGCTCGGTGCCCTTAAAGGCCATGTGCTCGAGTAGATGCGAGATGCCGTGTTCGCTCGCCTGCTCGTTGCGCGCGCCGGCGGCCACCCACACGCCGAGCGAGACCGTCTCGACATACGGCATGTGGTGGGAGACGACGCGCAAACCGTTGCGCAGGACGCTCACTTGCGAAGTCATGCGTTCGCCCCCGGCACGTGGCACCCGCGCTGTTCAACGAAGCGCTGAACGGCGGCGAGATCATTGGGCAGCACCGTTACGCGCTCGGGTGCCACGAGCAGGCCGTCGAGCCGCGGCGGCAGCGGCGGACGCTCGCCGGTGATCGCCTGCATGGTCTCGGGAAACTTCGCCGCGTGCGCCGTTGCAAGCGCGACGTGAGGCGTGGCGCGCCCGCCGGCCGACTGCGCCCTGCGCGCGGCGACCACGCCGCACGCGCTGTGCGGGTCAAGCAGGTAGCCGCTTGCCGCCTTGACGCTGCGAATACACTCTGCGACCTCCTCGACGGAAACCCGGTGCGCCGAGAATTCCCGGCGGTAGGCCGGTAGTGCGGCCGCAAGCTCGATGGCGCGGCTCTGCCGCAGACCCTGCATCTTGGCGCGCACAAACGCCGTGTCGCGGCCCGCAGCCTCGAACAGGAAGCGCTCGAAGTTGGAGGATATCTGGATGTCCATCGACGGGGAGGTCGTCGCGACGGTTTGTGCCAGCGCGTACACGCCGGTGTTCCAGGCGCGAACCAATATGTCGTTCTCGTTGCTGGCGATGACCAGCGGGCCGGTAGGCAGACCCATGGCCTTGGCACAGTAGCCGGCAAAGACATCGCCGAAGTTGCCCGTCGGCACCGAAAATGAGACACGGCGATCGGGGCTGCCGAGCGCGGCGGCGGCGGCGACGTAGTAGCTGATCTGCGCGACGATGCGTCCCCAGTTGATGGAGTTGACCGCCGCAAGGCGCATGCGGTCGCGGAACGGCAGATCGTTGAACATCGCCTTCACCAGCGCCTGGCAATCGTCGAAGGTCCCGGTGACGGCGGCCGCGTGCACGTTCCCCTCGCGCGGCGTCGTCATCATGCGCCGCTGCACCTCGGAAATGCGCCCATGGGGAAAGAGCACGACGATGCTGAGCCGCGGCGACCCGCGAAACGCCTCGACCGCCGCCCCGCCGGTGTCCCCCGACGTCGCCGCGACGATGGTCGCCTGTTCGCCGCGAGCGGCGAGCAGGCGCTCGAGCAGGCGCGCGATTAGCTGCATCGCCAGGTCCTTGAAGGCCAGCGTTGGACCGTGGAACAGCTCGAGCACCCACAGGCCGTGGCCGATCTGCTGGAGGGGTGTGACCGCCGGATGGGCGAAGCGGGCGTAGGCCTGCTCGGTGAGCCCTCGAAGCTCGTCCGCTGGCAGCGCCTCCCCCGCGAAAACGCCGAGGATGTGGGCAGCCACGGCGGCGTACGGCTCCCCCGCGAGGCGTCGCAGGCTGTCGGGCGGCAGCCCCGGCCAGCACTTTGGCATGTATAGCCCCCCGTCTCGGGCGAGACCCGTCAGCAGGGCGTCGGCGAAGGACAGCTCGACCGCTTCCCCTCTGGTGCTGATATAGCGCACGGGCTTGAGCGCTTCCTCCGGCTTCGGCGTTGCTTGGGCCACCCTAGGACGCGCGCCCGGGGCTAACAAGCCAGGCGGAGCGCCCCCCGGGCTTGGCTAGGCGGCCGCGGGTGGTTCCTCGCGCAGCCGGGCTGCGACAAACGCCACATAAACGATGATCAGCGCCAGCGCCAGCGCGTACCAGGTGATCGCATATTCCAGGTGACGGTTGGGCAGGGAGAGGGAAGTGACACCCCCCCGCGGCAGGCCGCCCGGCACCTCCGGCCAGCGGTCCGCATCGACGACAAAGGGAACGGTGCTCCCGGCAAGCCCGGCGGAGGCGCTCATGGCGGAGATGTCCGGCCAGTACCAGGTGTTCGCCCCGGGGTCGTTGTCGGGTTGGAACAGGCCACGCCTTGCTGGCACGCGCACCAGTCCGTGTACGGCGACCTCCCCCTCGACGAGGCCGTCCCGGCGCGTCTGCGCTGCCCGCCGCGCATCGGGAACAAAGCCGCGGTTGACCCACACGAAGCGCTGCGGGGTGAGCGCCAGCGGCGTGTAGACATGCCAGCCGAGGCCGCTCGGCCCCGGGGCGTAAAAGTAGCGTTCCGCGGCGTGCAGGAAGCGCCCGCTGGCCGAGACATGCAGGTATGCGATGTCCTCCCCGCGCGCCGCCCGCGCTTGCGCCTCCGCGATCGGCACCGGCGGCGCACCGGCGCGCGCCGCGATCGCCGCAAGCAGGGCCTCCTTCCACTGCTTGCGCTCGAGCTGCCAGGTGCCGAGCCCGACCAGGAGCAGGGCGGCGAGCGTGCTGATCGCCGTCGGCCAGTAGAGGCCCGCCTGCCGCAGCCTCACCAACATGGCTCAACAATCATTGGCGAAGCGCCATTCCTCCGCCTTGTGCCGGTACTGGAGCGCGATCAGCGTGGCCTTGAGCACCCTGAGGAGGAGGTAAGCGAGGATTGGGGTCACAATTCCCCACAGCACAATGTGCACCCACACCGGCGGGCCGACCTTGAACTCAAGCAGCAGGGCGCCGCCGAGGATCAGGAAGCCCAAAATGAACGTGGCGAATACCGCCGGACCATCGCCGGCATCGGCGAAGGCATAGCTGAGGCCGCAGCGATCGCAGGCTTCCCTCAGCACCAATCCGCGCTTGAACAGAGACCCCTGTCCACAGCGTGGACAGCGCGCCCGCAACCGCGGGCGAAGCACCGCCGCGCCGGCCGGTTCGCCTGCCATGCCAATCCTTCTGCACCAGTCTGGCCGCCGGCAGCGCGTCTCTGCCCGTTCGCCTGCCCCGGCTCTTGCCGAGCCCGCGCCCGGCGCCGACGCGCGTCAATGCTCCAGCGGTGTTCCCGCTCCCCAAACGTATATGCACATGAACAGGAACAGCCAAACCACGTCGACGAAGTGCCAGTACCACGCCGCTGCTTCGAAGCCCAAGTGTTGCTTTGGCGTGAAGTGGCCGGCGAGCGCGCGCAGCAGGCACACGGTGAGGAAGATGGTGCCGATGATCACATGTGCGCCG
>JBPYEF010000029.1:0-4305 GCA_051985875.1 Hyphomicrobiaceae bacterium | reverse complement strand
AACGCCGACAGGCGGCTGCGCTCGGCAAGGCGATTGGCGGCGGTCGATGAGACATGCGCTTGAACGACGAACCCGTCCCAGCGCCAGAGGTGCCCTTCGGGCGATACCAGACGCTGCCCGGAGCGGAGCAGAGGTTGCAGCAGCGCCCCTTCCGCGGCCGCAACAACGCCGATCTGCGCAAGCCGCCGCGCCAGCACCGAGGGACCCTTGACGTAGGAGCTCAGCGGTTCGGCACCCGAGGGCAGCGCCGGGTCGGCTTTGCTCGCACGCGTCTGGCGCCAGTGCACCGGCGCCTCTTCGCTAGCCGGCGCTTCCAGGTCCTCGCCGAGCGCGGCGGCGAGGGCCAGCTCGTAGCCCGGTTCAGCCGTGACCTCGTCGAGCACCGGGGGCAGACCGCTGTCGACGGGCGTGAGAACCTTTTCAAGGGTGGCGATCTCGGTCGCAATGCGCCCGGCGGCAAGTGAGGCCGCCGCCGCGGCATCGCTGCGCGCGCGCACCTCGCTCGCGCCGACGCGCAGCGCCTCCTCGAGCAGTAGCGTCTTCGCCTCGATATCGGCAATACCGGCCAGCAATTGCTGACCGCGTTCGCTAGTCGACTTGAGCTTGGAAGCGTCTGGAGCGCGCCCAACGATCTCGCGCGTCTGCGCCTCGAGGGCGACGAGCTGGCGTTGCAGCCGCTGGATCTGCTCCTGGCGTTCCGCGCGCTGCCGCTGCAGGCTGCCTTGCCGCGCGCGCGCATCGGCGGTGGCGTTGGTCAGCGCGCTCAGGCGCGATTCCGCCAGTTTGAGGGCGCCCTCCGCTTCCTCGCACGCCGCGAGCGCTTTCTGTTCGAAGCCCGCGGCGAGGTGCGCCGTATCCGCGAGCGCGGCGCGTTCCGCCTCGATGCGCTGTTGCGAATCCTGCGCCTCGGCGATCAGCGATTGTTCGCGCGTAAGATCGCGCGTGAGCTGTGCCAGCCGATCCTGAAGCTCGTTCAGCCGCTCGCGGGTGCGCTCCGCCTCGCGTTCCACCGCCTCCTGCTCGCTTCGAAAGCGCGCCAGAACCGCGCCTTTTTCTGCCTCCGCCGCGCGCAAGGGCTGCAGCCCGGCGGCAGCGTCGGTCTCCGCCCGCAACGCCTTGGCCTCTGCTTCGGTCACCTGCCCGAGGCTCTGCAGTTGCGCCACCAGCGCTGCTTCCTCCCTGTCCACCGCCGACTGCGCCTCGGCCCATCTGAGATGCAGGAGCAGCGCCTCGAACTTGCGAATTTCCGCCGACACCTCCCGGTAGCGTCTCGCCTGGCGCGCCTGACGCTTTAGCCCCTCGATCTGCGCGGTAAGCTGGTCGAGGATGTCGCGCAGGCGCGCGAGATTGCCTTCCGCCGCGCGCAGGCGTAGTTCGGCTTCGTGACGGCGACTGTGCAGGCCGGCGATGCCCGCGGCGTCCTCGAGGATCCGCCGCCGCTGCTCGGGCTTGGCATTGACGAGCTCGCCGATTTGCCCCTGCCGCACCAGGGCCGGGGAACGGGCACCCGTCGAGGCGTCCTCGAACAGAATGCGCACGTCGCGCGCGCGCACCTCGCGGCCGTTGATGCGGAAGGCGGAGCCCGCCTCGCGCTCGATGCGCCGCGTCACCTCGAGCGCGTCGGCGGCATTGAATTCGGCGGGCGCCGAGCGGTCGGCGTTGTCGATGAAGATCGTCACTTCGGCGTTGTTGCGCGCCGGCCGCTGCGTCGTGCCGTTGAAGATGACGTCGTCCATGGCTGCGGCGCGCATGCTCTTGTGGGAGGATTCCCCCATCACCCAGCGCAAGGCCTCGAGCAGGTTGGATTTGCCACAGCCGTTGGGGCCGACGACGCCTGTAAGGCCGGCGGAAACGACGAGCTCGGCCGGCTCGACGAAGGACTTGAAGCCGACGAGACGGAGGCGGGTGATGTGCATTTAATCGCCGTCTGTTTCGTAACGTCAACGCACCGGCTACAGCTCTGCCGCCTGCGCGGCGACCCGCGCAGCAACGCAACGCCACCAACCATCGGGGCAGCTAGCGCGCCTTCCTCGTCGCGTCCAGGGCGACCCGGCCGAGCAGTATGGGGTCGACCATCGCGCGGACCTCCGCCATGCCGATCGCCGTTTTCACGAGCTTGCCGTCGATAAAGAAGTTGGGCGTGCCGATGACCCCGAGCCGGCGCCCACGCTCCTTGATGGCATTGAGCTTGGCGATCATGGCGCGATTCTCGCGGCAGCTGTCAAACTGTGCGCGCGTCATCCCCACCTGCGACGCAACCTTGAAGATCGCATCCGGCCGTACCTCCTGGCTGACCCAGACGGCCTGCTGGCGCATCAGCTTGTCGTACAGGAGAAAATATTTCTCCTGCGGCGCACACCTGAGCGCAATGGTAGCAAGCCCCGATTGCTTGCCGATCGGAAACTCGGCGCGCAATACGTAGCGCACCTTCCCGGTGTCGATGTACGCCGCCTTGAGTTCGGGAAAGGCCTCGATCTGGAACTTGCGGCAGTACGGGCAACTGAGGGAGGCATACTGCACGATGGTCACGGGAGCGTCGGGCCGCCCGAGCGCCATCTCCGGCAGCTCCCCTGGCGCCATGATGTCGGCGACGGTGGGCTGCTCGATCACCTCGCGCCGGCCGAGCGGAGCGGGTGGTTTGTCGCCAAAGGGATCAAAGCCCGGCGCATCGGGCGTTGCCTGCTGCGCCACATTGGCGCCGCCGCCGGTGGCGCCAATGTCCGGAAGCCCTCCCGAGCAACCGGCGAGGGCCAGGCCGAGCAGGACTACCGGGATGAGCCTGCGCAAGGGACCCTCAACTTTTGAGGATCGCCGCAAACGCCTTGTCGAAGTCCTCGATCGAGGCACCCTCGAGCCGCTTGCCGTTGACGAAGAACGTTGGCGTCGCATCGACGCCGAACACCTGCGAGGCCCGCGTGCGCACGGCGACGATCTCGTCGAGCAGCTTTTGATCCGTCAGGCACTTGTCGAAGCTCTCCTTGGTGAAGCCCGCCTGCTTGGCGATTTTCAGCAGCTCCGGGCGTGGATCCCCGCGCACAAACGCCCACTCGTCCTGCTTGGCAAACAGCGCCGAAATCAAGGGAAACGTCTTGTCCCCTCCGGCGCAGCGCGCCAGCATCGAGGCTGCCACCGCGAGATTGTCGAGCGGGAACTCACGCATGATGAAGCGCACTTTCCCGGTGTCGACGTACTTCTGCTTGAGCTCGGGGAAGACCTTGTTGTGGAAGTGCGCGCAATGCCCACAGGTCATGGAGGCGTATTCGACGACGGTGATCGGCGCGTCGGCATTGCCAAGCACCAGCTCGGGCAATGGGCCCGGTTGCATGAGCTCGGCGACGGGTACCTCGGCGGGCCCGTGCTTATGCTGCGCCCGGGAACCGCCGATGGAAGCGAGCCAAACGGCGCCGCCGCCAGCGATCAGTTTCAACAGGGCGCGGCGCTGCGGATCCTTACAGGCCAACTGTGCGGTGATCTGAGTGGGCAAGGGACGCCTTCCTTGACGTTGACATGGGTAATGGGCGCATCGCGCTGGTGCTCGCGCGTGCCCGCCACCTCGCGTGGCCGCGACAGCGGCGAGCGCGTTGGCTCACACCGCTTGCTAACATAGGATGTGCAGCAAAGAAGGCAAATCCGGCGCGTCAGCCGCCCTTGCCCACGGCACGCGGCACGCTGCGCCCTCGCCGCACGCCCGCCTGCAGCCGCCAGAGCGCCGCACGCAGCGCCGGATCGGCGATCGCGGCGAGCTCCTCCGGCAACGGTGTCGTGCCATCGCCCGCCGCTGCAGCCCAGGCCGGTCGCGCGACACAATGGTCGGGGTCCGATGCGCGCGCGCCCGGCTGCGCCGGGGGTCGCGCAAGGGTCAGTGGAGAATCCGAGCTGGCTGGCGAAGAGCGCGTTGCCGTGGAGTCGGCCGCTACCTCGGCGTCCCATGCGGCAAGCGCCGGCGGGGCAACCGGTCCCTGCAGGAAGCGCAGCGTGCCGACGGCGGCATAGCCGAAATAGCCATTGATGCGCTCGAGAACCTGTGGCGTCTGAAACTGTACGTCGAGTGCTCGCGCACCCTCGACGCGGAGCACCAGCGTCGCTCCCTCCCGTCTGCGGACGACGGCACTCCCGCTTGGCGCCTCCCGCCGACGCGGCCAGCGCAACTGCTCGGGCCGTGTATAGGCGGCAAGCTCTTTGCCGACGATGGCGCTCCACTGGCCCGCAAGGCCGGCAACGGAGAAGCCGTGCCTGGCATAGGCCTTCGCGGTCAGGCCCGCGAGGAAGCTGCCAACCACGCGCATACCGCCAGCGTGCACCCCC
>JBPYEF010000028.1:0-2515 GCA_051985875.1 Hyphomicrobiaceae bacterium | reverse complement strand
GGTTGCCGGTGCCGTTGCCGGTGCCGTTGCTGGTGCCGTACGCTGAGGATTGCCGCCTCCCTACGGGCGGCGCCACGGCTCGGGACCGCGACGCATACCTTGCGACACAGGTTGTGGGTGCAAACGCCTGCAAGGTAGGCCAGAATGGCCCGAACGCCCTCTTCGCCGCCGGCCCCGGCGGCCACCGCAGGGCGCAAAACAAAGCGTCGTCGTCGAAGGGAGTTTCCGTATGCCAGGCCCCGACCGAGAACTGCCCCACCGCGCCTCCACCTGAGCGCGCGGGCCGCGCGCCCGCTCGCCGGAACGCAGATGCTATCCCGTCAGGCCGGTTCGACTTACGTGAGCGCTCGCATTCATTCCCAGCAAACCGCCCCGAGCCGCAACGACGGGGGAAGTGCCTCCGCGGCGTTGCTGTGCACCGAGGATCTGACCGTCCGCTTCGGTGGTCTCACAGCGCTCAACGGTGTCAACTTCGCGGTCGACCGCGGCGAGATCCGAGCGATCATCGGCCCGAACGGCGCTGGCAAGAGCACGTTCTTCAACTGCCTGACGGGCGTGATCCGTCCCACGCAGGGAAGGATCCTGTTCAACGACGAAATCATCAGCGGCTTGGCCCCGAACAAGATCTCCCACAAGGGCATCGCTCGCTCCTATCAGATAACCAACATTCTGCCCAACGCCGCGACGATCGAGAACGTGCGCATCGCCGCGCAATCGCGCAAGCACGGCTGGAATATGCTGGCGCATCACAGCGCGTTGTCCGACATCAATGCCAAGGCGCACTCGGTGCTGCGCGCGGTAGGGCTTGAAGAAAAGGCGTACGAGCTTGCCGCCAACCTGTCGCACGGGGAGCAGCGCAACCTCGAGATCGGCATTGCGCTCGCCACCGAGCCGACGCTGCTGTGCCTCGACGAGCCCACCGCCGGCATGAGCGCCGCCGAGACGCACGACACCATGCAGCTGGTGCGCCGCATCGCCAGTGACCTGACGATCCTGATCGTCGAGCACGACATGCAAGTGGTGATGGAGCTCGCCGATCGCATCACCGTGCTGCACTACGGCGAGATTCTCGCCGAGGGTACACCGGCGGAGATCCAGCGCAATCCCAAGGTGCTCGAGGTGTACCTCAAGACATGACCAACCCGGCGACCGCTGTACCTCTGATCTCGGTTGAGCAGATCCACGCCTACTATGGCAAGAGCCACATCCTGCATGGCGTGTCACTGCATGTCGAGGCCGGCGAGGTGGTCGGGCTACTGGGCCGCAACGGCGTCGGCAAGAGCACGACGCTGAAGTCGATCATCGGGCTGGTCGCGCCGCGCGCCGGCAAAGTGCTGCTGCAGGGGGAAGCCATCACCAACGTGCCCGCGCACAAGCTGGCGCACCGTGGCATCGCCTATGTGCCCGAGGACAGACGCATATTTCGCCTGCTTACGGTGATGGAGAACCTACGCACCGGGCTCGATCGCCGTGGGGTCGACGAGGCGCGCAGGAAGGCGCTGCTGGACAAGGTGTTCAGCTACTTTCCGCGCCTGGCCGAACGGCGCGGCCAGGCAGGGGGCACCCTGTCGGGCGGCGAACAGCAGATGCTGGCGATCGCCCGGGCGATGATGCTGGAGCCGAAGATCATTCTTCTCGACGAGCCGACCGAAGGTCTGATGCCGCGCCTGGTTGCGCAAATCGGCGAGATCATCGACGCGCTGCACCGGGAGGGCGTAGCGATCCTGCTGGTCGAGCAGAACGTGCCTCTGACGCTGCAGGCGAGCCAGCGCGTCTACTTCATGGAGAAGGGCATGATCCACCACGAGGCGGTGGCCGCCGGCCTCAGGGTCGACGACCCGATCGTGCATCGGTACTTGGGGGTGTGAGGCATGGGCCTGCTCAGCGACATTCACTGGGACGTGTTTTTCATCCAGAGCGTCAATGGCATCGTCACCGGCATGATCCTGGCGCTCGTCGCCTCCGGACTGACGCTGATCTTCGGCATTATGGACGTGGTCAATTTTGCCCACGGCGAGCTGTTCATGCTCGGCGCTTACGTCGGTGTCCTGGTGCTGACGGCCACCGGCAGCTTCTGGCTCGCGCTCGTCACCTCCATGCTGGCCATCGCCCTGCTTGGCGCCATCCTGCAGATCACGACGCTGCGCCCCCTGCTCGGCCGCGATCCGCTGACCACCATTCTCGCCACGTTCGGCATTTCCCTGGTATTGCAGAACTATGCGCTGTGGCAATTCGGTCCGGTTGCGCGCAAGATCCAGGAGCCGATCAGCGGCCACTTTGCCCTTTTTTACCTGCAGTACCCTTGGTATCGCCTGGTGATCGCCGCGCTGTCGGCGGCGCTGATCGGCGCGCTCTACCTGTTTTTGAAGTTCGGCCGCTACGGCATCTGGATCCGCGCCACCACGCAGGACCGCGTCATGGCCGAGGCGATGGGAATTCCCGTGCCCTGGGTGCATACGGCCGTGTTCGCCATCGGCGCGGGCCTGGCGGCCGCGAGCGGGGTTCTGTTTGGTCC
>JBPYEF010000027.1:0-2656 GCA_051985875.1 Hyphomicrobiaceae bacterium | reverse complement strand
TGCCTGGCAAGGCGGGTCCTCCCCGTCGCATGCGGCGGCGCAATGGCTTGCGCGCGCGGGCAGGGCGCGCCACCATGTCGTGCGGGGAGTGCGCAGCCACCGCGCCGTGCTGGCGATGTTGGCCGGGCGAGCGTGCAGCGGGGGACGAGGGGGCCTAATGGACGCCAATGTGGAGCCGCCGCGACGCTCCTTCGCGTTCGGGCTGGAGCGCCTCGGGCTGGTCGGGCTCGCCGCGCCGCGGCTGGCCCTGCTGCTCATGGTTCTCCTCTCCGGAATAGCCCTGCTCGGCCTGACGCTGCTCAAGGTCGATGACTCGCTGTCGGAGCTATTCCGCACCGACACTGAGGAATTTCATCGCTACGAGGAGGTCGCTCGGCGCTTTCCCTCGAGCGAATACGACGTGCTGGTGGTCGTCGAGGGCAAGAACCTCCTGCAGAAGCCGCAACTTGAGGCCTTTCGCCGTGCCATCGTCGATCTGCAACTCGCCGACGGCGTCGATGGCGTGGTCTCCATGCTGTCGGCGCGCGGCAAGCTCGACGCCAGCGGCTATGCGGCGCCCATCGTACCCGACGATCTCCCCGAGGATGCCACCGCATATGCGGCGATGCTTCAGGCGTTGCGCGACAACGACATCGTCAAGGGAAAGTTTCTCTCCCCCGACGGGGAGCTGGCGCTCGGCGTCATCGCTCTCGATCGCAAGGCGGTTGCGGAGCAGGGTGCGAAGGCGATCATCACCGACATTTCGGATCTGCTGCGCAAGGAGCTGGCACCGGTCGGCCTCAAGTCGCATTTGACGGGCGCTCCGGTGATGCAGCTCGAAATCCGCAATGCCGTGGAGCGCGACCAAATCCTATACAACGGCCTCGGCTTGCTGTTCGGGGGCACCATCGCCGCGGTCTTTTTCAAGCGCGTATCGCTGATGCTGCTGGCGGCGATGCCGCCCGTGCTCGCGGTCCTCTGGTCGCTCGGGCTGCTCGGCTGGCTCGGCTTTCGCCTCAACCTGTTTCTCAACGTCATGACCCCCCTGGTCATGGTGATGGGATTTGCCGATAGCATGCAGATGGTGTCGGCCATCCGCATCCGCCTACGCGAGGGCGATACGAAGGCCCAGGCGGTACGCTTCGCAGTGCGGGTCGTAGGCCCCGCCTGCGTACTGGCGCACGCCACCGCGCTGTTGTCTTTTACCGCCTTGTTGTTCTCGCGCTCGGGGCTGATCCGCACCTTCGGCATGGCCGGCGCCCTGGCAACCGGCACCTCGCTGTTCGCCGTCATCCTGGTGCTGCCGCTGCTCGGGGTACTGCTGGTGCGTAACGAGGCGGCGCTGGCCCGGTTGCACGCCCCGGTCGACCGGCTGATGGACGGCCTCGGCGCGTTCGTTGGCTGGATCGTCGATCGGGTCGTGGCGCGCGCGTTTGCGACCACCCTATTCGCCGCCGCGCTCTTTGCCTGCTTCGTCTACGGCTACCTCCAGCTGCAGCCGCGCTACCGGCTCGCCGATCAGGTGCCCGACCGCGAGCAGGCGCTCGGCGCAACGGCCAGCATCGATGAGAAGCTGACCGGAGCCAATCCCATCCATGTGATGATTGAATGGCACAATGGGGCCTCGCTCTACTCGGAGCAGCCGTTGGAAGTGATCGCCAAGGTGCACGCCATCCTCGAGCAGCAGGCTGGGCTCGGCAACGTCTGGTCGCTCGAGAGCCTGCGCCGCTGGCTGCGCGACTCCGGCGGGGATGCCAGTCCGCCGATCGTGCGCAAATACGTCGGCTATTTGCCGGAGCACCTGGTGCGCCGCTTCATCGCCAAGGAGGGCGACGCGGTGCTGGTCACCGGCCGCTTGCCGGACGTGGACTCGAGCCGCATCCTGCCGATCGTCGAGACCATCGACCACGCCCTCGACAGCGTGCGCAGCGCCTATCCCGGATACCGCATCTCCGTCACCGGTCTGCCGGCGATCGCGGCGCGCAATAGCGCCCGCATGATCTCCCAGCTCAACGAGGCGCTGCCGATCTGTGTGGCGTTTGCTGCCCTGCTGCTGGCAATCGCCTTCCGTTCCGTGTTCGTTGGCTTGGTCAGCCTGCTGCCCGGCTTGTTCCCCGTTGCCGCTTCGGGGACGCTACTGTGGGCGCTTGGCGACGGACTGGAATTTGCCTCCGTCGTGGCCCTGCTCGTCGTGTTCGGGCTCTCCATCGATGCGCTGATTCACTTCTTCAATCGTCTGCGGCTTGAGGAGCGCGACGAGCCACACCCGGAGGTGGCAATTCGCCGCGCGCGTGTGCTGGTCGGTCCGGCGATCATCCTCACCACGCTGGTGCTGGCGTTCGGGCTCGGCGTCACGGTGTTCTCCGACTTGCCGAGCCTACGCACCTTCGGCTTCGTTAGCGCAACGACGCTGCTGGCCTCCATGGTCGCCGACTTGGTGTTTCTGCCAGCGTTGATCATGCTGGTGCGCAAGATCTGGCCCGTGCGCCAGTATGCTGGCAAGCGTCTGGCGAGCGAGCCCCTCGATTGAGCCGCGGCCAAGGGCCGGCGCCGCTCGCGCCACAGCGGGTAGCGACGAGGTTGCAAGCGTGTTTTTTTTCGTGCCTTTGATGCCGGTCGACGCGGCGCGGGCAAGCCGCCAGGAGTTGACGCGAGACTGGGCGAACGGCATGGGAGA
>JBPYEF010000026.1:0-8910 GCA_051985875.1 Hyphomicrobiaceae bacterium | reverse complement strand
GCATCGCCCGGGCGCAAGTCGACACGATCTTTGCCAGCGCCGACTGGAACGAGGGACGCAGCGCCTTTGCCGCGAAGCGGCCCCCCCGCTATCAGGGCCGCTGACACGCACGGCCGGGCGGCGGGAGGAGAGACAAGGGATCGGTATGGACGATGGCCGGCGCGCCCGCGCGGCGGGTGAATGCCCTGACATGCCCTGGAATTGCCATGGCGCGCCGTGTGTGCCGCCGAACCCGCAGCGGGCTTCATGCCCCCTTAAGATTGCGCAGCCAGCTCCGCAAGCTTCGCAACGGTTGCCATGTTGCGCGCCGTACCGTCGCGGGCGGCCGCAATCTTGAGCTTGGAGCGCCCCATGCCGCGCGGATAGTGCACGAATATCTCGCGCGCGCCGAGACGTACCTCTTCGTCGCTGTGTCCAACCATATGCGCAAGCGCATCGCGCGCAGGGCGCTGGCGGAGGAAGATCACGTAGCTGTGCCTCGCCAATGCACCGCGAAAGGGATTGGCGTCGCGTACGGCCGCCATCTCCGCCGCCGTGCGAACAACGACGGCGACGGGCTTGCCCAGATGGGCGTTGACGCGGGCCTCGAGTTCCGCCTGGACGCGCGCCCGCGTGGCGCTGCTCGTGAACAGGGCATTGCCGCTGGCGATGTACGTGGCGACGTCCCTGAAACCGGCCGCGCCGCACAGCGCCCGCAGGGTGGCCATCGGCAGCATGCCGGTGCCACCGACGTTCACGGCACGCAGCAGGGCGATGTATCTCGTCATCTTTGATCCATGATCTCTGGTTTGCGCTCGCACGGCTCTAGCGCGCGCTCCGTGCGGCGAGCCGCTCGGCTCTGGCGATCACCGCCTTGGCCCGTTCCACCACGGGCACGTCGATCATCTTCCCCCCATAGGTGACGGCGCCGAGGCCCTGCGCCAGAGCGGCATCGTATGCGCGGACCATGCCACGCGCGTGTTCGAGGTCTTCGGCGGAAACGCCATACTCCTCGTTGAGAATGGTGAGCTGGCTCGGATGCACGCAGGTCGCCGCAGCAAAGCCAAAGGTACGCGATCGGCGCACGGTCGCGCGAAACGCCTGGAGATCCCGGTAATCCGCCACCGTGCCCATGAACCCCAGGGGAAGAATCCCGGCGGCACGCGCGGCGATGATCATGGTCTGCTTGGCGAGCTGCAGCACCTCGCCGATCGGCTCCATGCCGACCGACAGCGCGAAATCCTCCGCCCCGAGCGCCAAGGCAACAAGTCGCGGTGTGGCGATGGCGATCTCGCGTAGGCGAAAATAAGCGTCCGCCGTCTCGACCAGGGCGACGAGCTTGGTGTGGCCTGCCGGCAGCAGGCGCGCGCGTTCGCAGCCGTCGAGCACCTCGGCGATAACGAGGAGGTGCTCGGGACTGCCGACTTTGGGACACACCAGCGCGGTGACCTGCGGGCCGACCGCCGCCTCGATATCGCGAAAGGCCTGCTGCCACGGCCGATTGATGCGTACCAGCACGTCGGCGCCGCCGGCGCGAACTTTATCGGCGGCCGCGGGGATGAGGGTGCGCGCGCGCTCCTTCTCGGCCTCCGGCACGCTGTCCTCGAGATCGAGAATGATGGCGTCGGCCGGGTAGCGATGGGCGCCGGAGACAAACCGTTCGCGCACCACCGGCACGAACAACAGGGAACGCCACGCGGGCAGTTCGCGGTATGGTGGCATCATCGCACGATCCTCTCGCTGCGGAGCTGGGCGAGATCGGCGGCGGCAATGCCGATCCGGCCCAAGATCTCGGCCGTGTGCTCGCCGAGCCGCGGCGCCGGTCGCCGCAGGGCGCCCGGCGTGGCCGACAGGCGAGGGATCACGTTGTGCACCGCGACGCTGCCCATCTCCGCATCGGGAACGTCGACGATGATCTGCCTCTCCTGGACGTGCGGGTCGGCGACGAACTCGTCGACCGCGTAGATCGGCGCTGCGGTCACCTCGGCGGCCGCGAACTTGGCAAGGCACTCGGCGCAGTCGTGCCGGGCGATGAATTCGCGGATCGGCCGCTCGGCCTCCGCGCTATTGGCGATGCGCGCGCTGTTGGTGGCAAAGCGGGGATCCTTGGTCATGTCCGGAACGCCGACCGCAGCATAGAGCCGCTCGGCCATCGACTGTATCGAGGCGGAAATGCAAATCCACTTGGCGTCGCGCGTGCGGTAGACGTTGCGCGGGCTCGTCACGTTCGAACGGCTACCCTGGCGGCGCGGCACGACGCCGAATGCCTTGAAAGCTGCGGCGTCTGCACCCAGCACCGAATGAATCGGCTCGATAAGCGACAAATCAATGGTCTGTCCCTTACCCGCCTTATGCTCCACCTCGCGCACGGCAACCATCGCGGCGAATGCTCCGTACAGCCCCGCCACCATGTCGGCGAGCGCCGTCGGCGGCAGCACGGGCTCGCGATCGGGAAAGCCGGTCTTGGAGGCATAGCCCGAGATGCCTTCGACTAGGGTGCCGAAGCCCGGCCGCAGAGCGTAGGGACCGGTCTGTCCCCAGCCTGACACGCGCACGATGACGAGCGCGGCATTGCGCGCGTGCAGGGCATCAGGTGCGAGCTGCATCCTCTCGAGCGTGCCCGGGCGAAAGTTCTCGATCAAGACGTCGGCGTGCTCTACCAGCGCGAGCAGCAGCTTCCTGCCGCGTGCGTTCCTCAGATCGAGCGTGACACTTTTCTTGTTGCGCGCATACGCCTTCCAGAACAGCGAGCGACCGTTGACCCGCCAGTCGCGTAACGGATCGCCTCTGACGGGGTCCTCGACCTTGATCACCTCGGCACCGAAATCCGCAAGTTGCAAGGAGAGCATGTTGCCGGCGACGAGGCGCGACAGATCGAGTACCGTTATGCCATCGAGGGGGCATGCGGACTCTGGGCGAAACGGGAGCATCGGCGGTCCTATGTGGGCATGGCGCCAGGCTAGCAGGAAAACGCGATCGATAAAGCAGCGGGCTTGACCGCGGGGCAGCACTCGTCTGTCTTGAGGCTTGAGCGCGGGGCAGCACGGGTCGGTCTTGCCGGAAAACGGGGCTCGCGCCCGGTGGCGGCGGTGCCGGCTGCGGCGCGCAGCGATCGGCGGGCACGGCGCGCCGCAAAGGTCATTGAGCGCGTCCCCGCCATGGACGCACTGCGGAGTGGAGCATGTTGCCGTCACAGCGTGCGCTGTTCGACCTCCCGCGCGAAGTTGTCTATCTCAATGCAGCCTCATGGAGCCCGCTGCCGCTCGCGGCGATCGCTGCCGGTGTGCGCGGCGTAATGCGCAAGGGCCGCCCCTGGCTCGTCGACCAGGCATTTGCCGCGGCTGAATACGAGCGTGCACGTCGCGCAGCCGCACGCCTGATCGGCGCGCAGGCGAGCGACGTCGCGCTGACACCCTCGGTTGCCTACGGCGTTGCTACCGCTGCCAAGAGCACTCGCATCCCGCCTGGTGCGCGCGTCCTGGTGCTGCAGGACGACCATGCTTCTCCTACGCTCGAATGGATGGCACGGGCGACCCCGGCGCAATTCAGCCTCGACGTGGTGCGCCGTCCGGCAGACGGCGACTGGACGGCGGCCATCCTGGAAACCCTCGCGCGACGCGAGGCACCCGTCGCCTTCGCATCACTGTCTTCGGTGCATTGGGCGGATGGCGCGGTCATCGACCTCGGCAGGGTGGCTGCGGCGCTGCGCACGCACGGCGCTGGCCTGCTCGTCGATGCCACCCAGTCGGCGGGGGTACTGAGCCTCGACGTCGCGACGATCGACCCCGATTTCGTGGTGTTTCCGACCTACAAGTGGCTGCTCGGGCCGTATTCGCGCGCCTTCCTCTATGTGGCGAAGCGCCACCAGGGCATGGTCCCCCTGGAGCAGACCAGTCACGGCCGCTGCGCCGTGCGCGCCGAGGCACCGGTCTACCTGGTCGACACCGCCTATGTGGGCGATGCGCGGCGTTTTGACATGGCCGAGCGCGACCACTTCGTATCGCTGGAGATGGCCTCGATTGGCATGGAACTGATGACCGGCTGGGGCGCGGCCGCCGTCGCCGCGCGGCTCGGTGCCTTGAGCGAACGCCTGATCGCCGGGCTGCACGGCGCCGACCTTGCCCTCGCCACCCTCAAGCCCGCTGCGCGCGCACCGCACGTCGTCTCGCTGGTCTCCCCGGCGGGGCTGCCGCCGCGGCTGGTCGCCGATCTCGCCGCCGAGCAGATTTACGTCGCCCCCCGCCTCGGACGGCTGCGGATCAGTCCGCACGTCTACAACGACGAGGGCGATATCGACCGCTGCGTAGAGGCCCTCGTCCGCTTGTTGCGGGGCGGGCTCGGCGTGCGCGCGGGTGGGGATGGCGCGCGCCCGCGAGCCTAGCGGCGCGCCGATCATGCGTGAGGGTGATCGCCTTGCGCGGTCGTCATGCGAAAATCAGGCCCGGCACGCGACCCGCGCCGGGCCGCCGAGACCCGGCGCCGCGACGGCAACCCCTGCCAGGCGTGCTCCGCCGTGCGCGGCGCAGCGAAGGCCGATCCGGGCGGTTTCCTCGCCCGCCCTCGGCGATGGCCGACCAAGGGCCATGGGCGATGTTGGCGATGGCTGGCAAATGCGCGCGTTTGCCGGCGACGAACCTGCCTCGCCGCTCCTCGGTTTCCGCTGTCGGCGAGCGTTACGGGGGCTGGGTGCACGCGTGACGGAGCGTTATTTTCCTGGAGGGTACGCGGCGCAGCGGGCCCCGTACATGGGGTCGAACAGGGGCCGCACACGGAGGAAAGTACATGAGCAAGCAGCCGATGATTGCCTACCCGGAGGCGAATGCCGAGGTGCGCGCGGTGTTCGATGACATCAAGGCCGTGCGCAACGTGCCGGACGTCAACAACTTCTGGAAGTATCTGGCGCGAGATCCCGCCCTGCTGGCGCGCACCTGGCAGGGACTTAAGGAGGTGATGGCTCCGGGGGCACTCGATGTCCTGACAAAGGAGATGATCTACCTCGCCGTCAGCATCACCAACGGCTGTCCCTATTGCACCGCCAGCCATACCGCAGGGGCGCGCAAGGCCGGAATGACCGAGGCAATGTTCGGCGAGCTGATGGGCGTGGTGGCAATGGCAAACGCGACGAACCGCCTGGCCAACGGCTACCGCGTACCGGTAGACGAGGCGTTTGATCAATAGCTCATAGCTATCGATGGCGCCGTTTGCCTCTTAGGAGCACGCGCAGCGCTTGCTGCTCCGAAACGCGACGCGCCGACGATCTGCACCAACGCCGGTCGCAGCCACGTTGCGCGGCGGTGCAGCGCGGATATCGTCGCAACCCGGCGCGGACCCCGGCGGGGCGGCAACAGCCTGCCGCCGCCGGGATCGCGCCTAGCACGTCGCTTGCATGCTAGGCGTGCCATAGGTGCGCGAACACGTGATGATCGCCAGGGCTGGTGGTGTCGCCGCTGCCGCCGTCCGCCAGGGGGGAGAGGAGCGTGCCACCGCTGGGGCCGCCAGCAGCGCTGGCCGCGCCGCTTGGCGCATCACCACCAGCGGCGGTCAGACCTCCATTCGCCGCGTTGATCGCGCCGACGTTGCCACTGTGCAGCGCCTGCATGAGGGCCGCGAGACCGCCCGCATGTCCCTGACCGTCACCGCCAGCTCCATGGTCGGTCGCCCCGGACGTGCTTGCGGTTGCCGACCCGGACCCGTTGCTGGCCGTCGCCTGGCCGCCATTTCCGCTCCTGTTGCCGTCATCGCCAGCGCCGGGCGCGCCTGCGGTTGCCGACCCCGATCCGGCGTTGGTCGTCCCTTGGCCGCCATTTCCGCCCGACCCGGCGTTGGCTGTCCCTTGGCCGCCATTTCCGCCCGAGTTGCCGGTCGCCCCGTCGCCCGCCCCCGTGGCCGCCGACCCTGTCCCCCCCGTCGCGGCCGTCGCCGTACCTCCGCTGCCGATGCCGTCGGCAATATCGGGATTGGCGGTCACGGGGATGGTACCCATTGCCAACCCGTTGGGAGAGGTCGCCGTGGCCACGGTGGTGGCGGTGCCGACGTAGCTGCCGCCCCCGGCCGGCAGATTGTTACCGCTGACGTCGTTGGCGTCGGCCACGAAGCCCTGACCCGCCGCCAAAATCTGCGCCTGATCGGCGGCAAGGGCCGCGCCGGTGTCGCCGTTGGCGATACCGGTGAGCCCGTGAACGGCATTGGTCGTATCGGCGAGCAAGGTGCCGCTCTGCAGCTCGTTGTCGAAGCGCGCGCCGAACACGCCGCCCTGGGCGGCGTCGAAATTGGCGCCGAAGTTGTTGTAGTTCTGGATGTCCGTGATCAGCTGCTGGATCTGGGCCGGCGTCTGCTGCCCGGCGGCCACCGTCTGGAGCTGGTTATTGATCGTGTTGGCCTCGGCCACGAACGCCGACCAGAAGTTGGTCTGCGCCTGGTTGTCCTGGAACTGCAAGATCGTTCCCCCGTGCGCATTGGCGCCGTCGGGGCCGTTGAGGTAGGCGGGGAACTCGGCGAACCCTCCCGTGGAACTCGGATTCCCCGTTCCACCGGCTGCGGTGTTCAGATTTGCGTCGTTCTGCACGATATCGACAATGTCGAGCGTATTGTCGTTGGTGGAACGCGCCGCAGTATTCGGGTCGGTCGCGTACAGCGGATCGAATTTATTGATCTGAAGATTGACCTGGTTCAAAACCGTATCGAGATGAATTGTGGTGAGCGCGGCCTGCTGGGCCGTCTCGCCGCTCTCGATTTGCGCGAGCTCGGTTGGATTGTTGATGATTTGACCGATGCCCTTGGCGACGGCGGTCATGTCATTGTTGAATTCCGTCAGGTTTGTGGAATTCAAACCGCCGGCGGCGAGGTCGCTCGCTGCGTTGAATACCTGGCCGATCGTCGCCAGCGACGCCCCCGACGCGGTTGCTGCGCTCAGCGTCCCAGGATCGTCCGCCCCCGAGGGAAGGGCCTGGAATCCGACGTTGTTGGCTCCCGTCCCCGTGGCATACTGCACCTGGTTGACGGCCGCGGAGAGACTCGGATCGTTGGCGACCTCGTTGATGATTTCCGTCTGCAGGGCATGCAGTGTTTGCTGCGCCTGGACGGCGCTCGCCGAATTCCCCGCCGCGTTGGGAGCCGTCGCCAGAAGCGTCTGCAGCTGACCTTCGATGCCCGTTAGCGTCGCAACGTCCGTTGCCGATGGCGTATAGGCGACCCCCCCGATCGTCGTTGCCGCGGGATTGGCAAGAATGGCCGAGATATCGTCGGAGACCGCGGTAATGTCGGCTTGATACATGCTGGCATAGTTTTGCTGGTTGCTGCTATCGGCCGGTTGGTTCCACAAACCGCCTTCCAGCAAACGCGTGGCGTCGTTGAACACGACGCCAGCCTGCACCAAGTCCGTCGACTGACCGAGCGCGCTGTCGCGTACCGTTAACGACGAGGTGCCATCGGCCAGCGCACTCGGATCGAACGGATTATTCGTCGCTGTTGCCATTGGGAAATCTCCAATTGGGCGCGTCCCCCACCCTGGCTGTCATGGAAAACTGAAAGGAAACTATGACGATACAACGGCCATTGCTGGATTCGTTTGCGACTTCTTCTGCGTGATAAAATTCGTAATAATTATTGAAACACCCGATATTATACTCCGACATAAGCAAACCTATTATGCTCGGACGGGCGACAATGCGCATTAACCCGCACGCGCTATGCTTCAGCAGCGATTATACTCGGCGGCGCATAAAGCCGAAGCCGGGCCGCGAAATGAGCGGCGCTTCGGGCCGCACACCAGTGCGCCACGGTGTAGGCTGGGCATGGCCGCGCAGATGAATAAAACCGCGTATGCATCGTCGACGGGTTGCGCAATGGCCTCGGAGCGCGCGCGAGGAAACGTTCGCTCATGTGAAACGAGAGACCATTTCTTTTGCTAATTCGCTCGCGCTTTGCGCGAACGCCGCGGTGGCCATCGAAGAAAATCTCGCCCGAGAATTGATGCGCGCAGCCTTGATTTCCCATGATCCGCAGGCCTGCCGCACGAACCTAGCGCGCCGTCGATCCCGCGGCCGGTCACCCGTTCTCGCGCTACCGCTCGCATGCAACACCGGCAGTACCGAACCTGCCGGCAGCAGTCTTGCAGCGACGCTCGCTGCCCGGCGCCGCGCAGCAACGGGCGGCTAGCCTGCTCTGCGCCGGCGCGCTTTGCCGATTTGTCCCCGCAGCGCCCGCCGCGCTAAGCTGATCCCAATCCCGACACGCGAGGACCCAATGCCCGACGTCGAGAACCCGCCTGCTGCACCGCCCTTCAAGATCGTCGAGCCGCTGGAGGTGCCCGCCGATCGGCGTGCACTCGCCGAGGCGCACGCGGCCTTGCTCGCACAAACCGCGGCCAGGGTGGCGCTGACATTGCCGTTCGCCGCCGACGTCGACGATTTTCGCCGCGTGCTGGCGCAACGGGCCGCGTCATGAGCGACCTTGCCGCCCTCTCGGCCCGCGGCCTCGCCAAGGCGATACGCGAGCGCAAGGTGTCGAGTGTCGAAGCGACCAGGGCCGCGATCGAGCGGCTACGCGCCGCCGATGCGTTGACCCATTGCACTATCAGTCTGGAGGCGGAGGAGGCGCTCGCCGCCGCCGCAGCAGCAGACGCCGCCATTGCTGCCGGCACCGCCGGCCCCCTCAGCGGCGTACCCCTGGCACACAAGGACATGTTTGAGCGCAAGGGTCGTATTGCCAGTTGGGGCGCCAAGATCCGCGCCGTTGAACCGGCGGCGCAGGACGCAACGGCCATTGCCCGCCTCAGAGATGCCGGAGCGCTGCAGGTCGCGGCGCTGCACCTCGCCGAGTTCGCCTATGGACCGACCGGGCACAATTACGTCCTCGGGCATGCGCGCAATCCCTGGGACCCGACGCGCATCACCGGCGGCTCCTCCGCGGGCACCGCCGCGGCGGTCGCCT
>JBPYEF010000025.1:0-6143 GCA_051985875.1 Hyphomicrobiaceae bacterium | reverse complement strand
TGTTGCCGACCACGGCCGCGCAGTTCAGCCAGGGCGCGGGGCCCGAATGGCTGAACGCGCTCGTCGCCTCGCTCGGGCGCGGACAATGGCTGCACATCGTCATCTACGTGGCGCTGATCGTGTTCTTTGCCTTCTTCTACACCGCGATCGTCTTCAACCCGCAGGAGACGGCCGACAACCTGAGAAAGTACGGCGGCTTCCTGCCGGGCATCCGCCCCGGGGCGCGCACCGCCGAGTACATCGATTACGTGTTGACGCGGATTACCGTCGTCGGGGCGATCTACCTCTCGGTCGTGTGCGTGCTGCCCGAGCTGCTGCCGTTGTACTTTGACGGGTCGGGGCTCGCGATCGTCATCCTGGTCATGCTCGAACTTCTGCCAGCGGCGAAGGTGCTGTTTCGCTCGATCGGCCCGCGGCGCTGAAGCTTCGCTTACAGCTTGCTGCTGATCCCGCTCCGACCGCTACCAGCTATTGGTCTGCCTTCGTTTGCCTGGAACTCCCAGCGCCCACGGACACCTGTTGTGGTTCGCGAAAGTGCCAATTATGAGGCTTGCGCGCGCGCAGCCATCGGCCGATTGCCACAGTCGATCGGCCTTGGGCAATGACACCGGTTCGTCTCGTCACGGCATTTCCGCCAGCGACTGCTCAAGGACGCGCGGCGTAGCGCGCCCCGCGGGCTTGTCCGGCCGCGAACACGGCAGCGAACAGAACGGGCGGCGGGGCGAAACGCCGCGGGAAACCAACATAGACTATCAATTTTCGAGCCCATAGATCTTACGTGCCGTCGCAGCATCGATCACGCCCTCGGCAAGATCGCGGGCGACCGCGGCGCGCTCGCGCTCCTCCGGCGGCCCGTAACCGCCGGCGCCGGAGGTGACGACCTCGAACCATTGGCCGGGCTCGAGAATCGCATTGTCCTTCTCCAACCGCACGCCAGGCCCGCACACGACGCGGCTGCGTCCGCCCGCATGGCCGCCGAGCAGTCCCCAGGAATCCGAGCGCACCCGCGTCACATCAAGGCGAACCCGGCAGTATGCATTGGCGCGATAGGCGCGCCGCAACCCCATGCCGCCGCGGTACTTGCCGGGCCCGCACGAGCCTGCAACGAATTCGTAGCGCAGCAAGGTCAGCGGGTATTCCAGCTCGAGGGCCTCCACCGGCAGGTTGGAGGTATTGGTGGTGTGCACGTGCACGCCGTCGAGGCCATCCTTGGTCGGACGCGCGCCCGAACCGCCGCCCATGGTTTCGAGATAGACCCAGATGCCATCGCCGCTGTGTTCGCCCACGAAGGTCGCGACGGTGCAGGCGCTGTTCGTGCACGCCATGACGCGCTCGGGGACAGCCTTCGCCAGCGCGCCGAGGATCACGTCGGAGACGCGCTGGCATGTCTGTACGCGGCCGTTCACCGCCGCCGGGTGCACGCAATTGAGGATCGTACCCTCGGCGGCGGTCACGGTAAGCGGGCGGGCGAGGCCGGCGTTCGGCAGGATGGTCGGGTCGACTACCGACTTGACCGCATAGTAGACGGTAGCCAGCAGCGCCGTATAGGTCATGTTGAGGCCCGCCCGCACCTGCGGCGGACTGTCGAAATGAAGCTGCATCGTGTCGCCCGCAATCGTGAGTGCGACCGCGATCGGCAATTCGCCGTCGATCTCGGCGCTGTCAAACACGTCGGCAAAGCAGTAGACGCCGTCCGGGATGGCGGCAATGCCGGCGCGCATCTTGCGTTCGGCGTAGCTCAGCAGCGCCTCGCTGGCCGCCAGCACCGTCCTGACCCCGTATTTCGCGCACAGCGCGTGGACCCGCTGCACGCCCAGCCGATTCGCGGCCATCTGTGCGCGCAGATCGGATAGGCGCTCGCGAGGCACCTGGCAGTTGAGCAGGATGAGGTCGAGCACATCCTGCTGCAGTTCGCCGGCGCGGTATAGACGGATCGGCGGAATGCGCAGACCTTCCTGATAAATGTGGGCATGGCCGCGATCGGCGAAGTCCGCGTGGTGGGCGAGGTTGACCGTCCACGCAACGATCGTGCCATCGACGAAGATCGGCTCCGCCAGCACGATATCGGGCAGATGAGTGCCGCCGCCCGCGTAGGCATCGTTGCCGACAAACGCGTCGCCGGGGCGCATCTCGGCGACGGCGTGATGCCTGAGGACGTGCGGTACGATACCGATGAAGCTGCCAAGATGGATCGGAATGTGCTCCGCCTGACACAACGTTCGGCCCTCGCGATCGAACAGCGCCGTCGAGCAGTCGCGCCGTTCCTTGACGTTGGTGGAGTAGGAGGCGCGGATCAGCGCTTCGCCCGTCTCCTCGACGATCGACGACAAGGCCGCGCCGATCACTTCGACGCTGATCGGGTCGAGGGTTGGCGGCGGCGCAGGCGCAATGGCAACGCTCATGCGACCTCCAGGATCAAATTTGCGTACGCATCGACGCGAGCGCTCATGCCGGGCAGGACGAGCGTGGTGGCATCCATCTGCTCGACGACCGCGGGGCCGAGAAAGCGATTACCGGCCTTGAGACACTCGCGGTCATAGACCGGACAGCGTACGTTCGTCTCCTCCTCGGCGATCCACACATCGCGATGTCCGCGGATGGCAGCTACCGCATTGGCGCCGCCCATCGCTTCTCTCGCCAAGGTCGCCTTGGGCACGTGCCCGGTCGCCTCGACGCGGAATGTCACCAGTTGGATCGGCTCGCCTTCGGCGACAAAGCCGTACATGCGCCGGTGCGCGTCGGCAAAGTCTTGGGCCAGCCGGTCGAGGATGCCGGCGTTAATTTGTCCGTCGGACAGCGGCACCGAAAGCTCGTAGTTCTGGCCGACGTAGCGCATATCGACCGCGCGCACCGTGCGGCGTCGATCGGCGCCGATGCGCTCGCGGACGAACCACGCCGCGGCACGAGCGTTGAGGGCGCTGAAGGCATCCCTGATGGCACCGACGATTGCGTCCTTGAGCGGCAGTAGGCGGGTCATGGCGAAGTCGGCGCGTAGGTCGGTCAGCAGCAGGCCCATGGCGCACAGAATGCCCGGACTGCGCGGCACGAGGATGCGGGTAATCTCAAGCTCGCGCGCGAGCCGGGCGGCATGCAGCGGGCCGGCGCCACCGAAGGCGACAAGCGTGTAGTCGCGCGGATCGTGGCCGCGCTGCACCGAGATGACCCGGATGGCGCGCGCCATGTTGGCGGTGACCACCGACACGATGCCCTGGGCAACTTGCATTGGCGCGAGCTCCAGCCGGCGCGCGAGAACAGCGATCGCGCGACGGGCAAGATTCTGGTCTACCGCCATGCGCCCGCCCAGGAGGTGCGTAGGGTTGAGCGTCTGCAGCACGATGTTGGCATCGGTCACCGTCGGCTCGGCGTTGCCGCGGCCGTAGCAGACTGGACCCGGATCGGCGCCGGCGCTGCGCGGGCCGACTTTGAGCAGCCCGCCTGCATCCACATAGGCGATCGAACCGCCGCCGGCGCCGACCGTGTGGATGTCGAGCATTGGCGCCTTAAGCGGATAGCCGTGCACCGTCGCCTCGGAGGCGAGTCGCGCCTCTCCGTCCTTGAGTAGTGCCACGTCGGTCGAGGTGCCGCCCATGTCGAAGGTGATGAGATCATTGAAACCCGCCGCCCGGCCGACCGCCTGGGCGCCGACCACGCCGGTCGACGGCCCCGACAGCACCGTGCGCACCGGCATGGCGGCGGCGGTTTCAAAGCCGATGACCCCTCCGTTCGATTGCGTCATGTGCGGGATTGCGGTCACGCCAAGGTCGGCCAGCCGCGCACCCAAGCGTTCGATGTAGTGCTTCATCACCGGGCCGAGATAGGCGTTGACCACAGTGGTGGAGAGGCGTTCGAACTCGCGGAATTCAGGGGTGATCTCGTAGCTCGCACACACGAAAGCGCCGGGACACTCCTCCTCGAGGATGCGCTTTGCCGTCTGTTCGTGCTCGGGCCGCACGAAGCTGTAGAGAAACGTGATGGCGATTGCACCGACGCCCGCCGCGTGCAGCCTTCGTGCTGCCGCGCGCACGGCGGCTTCATCGAGCGGCGTTTCGACTTCGCCGGTGTGAAGTACACGCTCGGGCACTTCGATCCGCAACGCGCGCGGCGCCAGGGGCGCCGGTTTATCAGCGAAGATGTCGTACAGGCTCGGCCGCTTCTGTCGACCAATCTCGAGGAGGTCACGGAAGCCCGCGGTGGTCACCAGGCCGGTCTTGACCCCGCGGTGCTGAATTAATGCATTCGTCGCGACAGTGGTGCCGTGGCCAAAATAGGTTACGCCAGAGGCCGACCGCGCACCGCTCGCAGCGGAGCGGCGCAGGCTTTCATCGACGCCCTGCGCAATGCCGCGCGAGGGATCGTCCGGCGTCGAGGACACTTTCCAGATTTCGACGCGGCCTTCGTCCTCCTCAAACAGGCAGATGTCCGTGAATGTCCCGCCCGAGTCGACCCCCACCCGCCAGCGCGCCATCGCTTCTCCCCTATCCGCGCCACCCTAGCGACAGTCGCCGCGGGGTGCGGCTCTGGTGGCCGCCACCAGGACCTTAACTCCCATCCGTTGCCAGCGCGACTGGCGCATTGCCGCCAATCTCGCCGAACCAAAACGGGGTGCCGTCGAGCTGACGAATACCGGAGATCGCCGAGCAACCCAATAGCGCGGGTCCCGACGCCGCGGGCGGGCACTGCCTCGACGTTCAGCTGCAACCCTTGACACACTTGCCGCTGCCGTCGAACTCGATCGTCTTGCCGCTCAAGGGGACATACACAGGCACCTTGGTGTCCTTGATGAAGGTCGCTGTACGTGTATTTGGGAGCACTTTGCCGTCCTTGGTCGCGGGCTCATTGGCATGCGAGCAGATTACCGAGGTGGGCTGCACCAAGTCATTGATCACCCAAGCGGCCTCCTCTGGTCCGGTAGTGAACACATCACCGATGATGATGACTGCCAGCTTTGCCTTGTAGTAGTCGTGCACGACGACCTTCTGCTCGGCGATGATGCCTGTGTCGCCAGAGAGGTAGGTTACGAGGCCGTTGGAGAATTTCAGCACATACCCGGTGGGCGGGCCGAGAGAAATCGTCAGACCGTTGTCGGACAACTGCTTGGCGAGGTCGCCTTCCAAGAACGCATCGGCCAGACCATTGCTATGAGCCGCGGGCACAGTCGTGAAGGTAACGCCGCCGATCTTGCGCGAGGCGCCAAAGCGAACGAGGACCGCTTGCGACGGCTGCCCCCCGGCCCCAGCGATCTTCTTGGCGAAAAAGGACGCCATCTCGGAACCAACGACGAGCTGAGCCTTCTTCGCGACAACGATATTCACGGTGTTCGATTTCGGGGTCACTTTTACCGAGAAATCGGGTTTGCCGCAGTCCCCAGCATTCGCAGAGGGCTGGATTACGTCGCCCAAGTGATCGCCGTGCACATGGCTGAGAAGCACGACATTGATGTTTCCCAAGCGTGGATCTTCTGGTCCGCGCACCGTGCGGCCGGCATCATAGAGAATTCTTGTGCCGTCTGGGTCCTCGAAAATCAAAGCGCGGTCCAGTGCGCAAAACTCCCCATCGTGGCTCCCCAGTGGCGTGACCTTGACGGTTTGCGCCGCTGACGGTTGCGCACCTACAATCGTAAGGGCAGCCGCAAGCAGCAGGCCAACCAACGATCCTCGTTGCATGTGGGTCCTCCCAATTGCCGCTTCTTGTCGCTCTGGTGACCGAGCCGCTGTTGCCACATCGAGTATGGGCGAATGGCGTTGATCTCACAACATCATCTTCGTACGAATAGTGATGCAAAAAGCCGAAACACGCGCACTGGTCAACGAGTGTCACGGCGTTGGCTTGCTTGCCCAGCGACGCCGGCTGGCTCCTGCTCCCGCGAGCTTGTTGACGAGCTCGCGGTTCTTCAGAAGATCGTCCGCGCGACCGCCGTAGACGACCTTGCCATCGTCCAAGACGTAGGCACGATCGGAAATCGAAAGGGAGAGCGGGGCATTTTGCTCAATTAAGAGCACGGAAAGTCCTTCCTCGCGCATGCGCCGCACCATGGCCAGGACTTCCCTTACTACCAGCGGCGCGAGCCCCTGCGACGGTTCGTCAAGCAGCATCAGGCGCGGATTGAGGAGCAGAGGTCGGGCGATTGCCAGCATTTCCTGCTC
>JBPYEF010000024.1:0-11110 GCA_051985875.1 Hyphomicrobiaceae bacterium | reverse complement strand
TAGCAGGAGGTCGGTAAAGGTGCCGCCGACGTCGACCCCGGCAACCCGCCGCATGTGGCACCGAGCCCCTCTGCTGCGCAGTGACGTGTCATTAGCATACGAACAATTGTGCCGATGTCCAGGTGCGGTGCGGCGCACGGCGGGCCGTGCCGGGGCGGCCGCGTGCCTTTCCGGCGGTGGCGATAGCCCGCCAAACGCCGCGTTGCGCCCTGGAGCGGTCCGCGTGCGCCCTATGCGGGTGATCGCTTCGGCCGCCGGGCAGACGCCGCGCGGCACACTGCGCATCTAGCATTGCGACAAGCCGCCCAGCGCTTCGAGCCGCGAGGAACTGCGGCGGCGAGCGCGAGGCAATCGACACCACGTTCACCGCAGCCGATGCCAACGTCGCGCTGCCGGCGCTGCGCGCACCGGTCAGCCGACGCTGACGATCAGATTGCCGTAGCGGTCGACGATACCGGTCTGTCCCTCGCGCAACAGCGTCGTGGCGTCGAGCTCGGTGATGATCGCCGGGCCGTCGACGCGCGCCCCCTGCCCGAGCCGTTCGCGCGCGTAGATCGCGGCCTCGCTCCGGCCCTCTTCGAAGGCGACCGATTGCGTGCCGATCCGCGCATCCGCAAGGCGCCCCGCCGCCGGCAGCTCGCGTCGTGCCGGCGGCGGCAGTAGCCCGAGCGCATCGACGCGCAAGGTGACGATCTCGACGGGGGTGTCCTCCTGCGCGAAGGTGTAGAGGCGCTCGTGCTGCCGGTGAAACGCCGCCACCGTCGCTTGCGTAGACTGTTCGGTGATGGTGTTGCCGGCCCAGGGAACGAACAGCTCGAACCCCTGGTGACGGTAGCGCAGGCTCGCGTGCGCGCTGAGGCGGCGCGCCGCCTCGGGGACGCCTTCCGCGTCGAGAAAGGCCCGTGCCTCCGCCTCGAGCTCGGCAAAGGTGTGGGCGATGCCGCGATAGTCGAACGCCCCCGCTTTTTGTAGGCAGGTGCGCGCGAACTCCGCCTTGAGGTCGCACAGCAGCAGCCCGAGCGCCGACAGCACGCCCGGGCCCGGCGGCACGATCAGGGTCGACATGCCGAGCAGGCGCGCGAGCGCTCCGCCATGCAGCGGCCCCGCGCCGCCGAACGCCAGCAGCGAAAAATCCCGCGGATCATGGCCCTGCTCGACGCAGGCAATGCGCATGGCACCGGCCATGTTGCTGTCGACGATCGCCAGGATGCCGCGTGCCGCCGCCTCAAGGTGCATGCGAAGCGGCGCGGCGATACGCTCGGCGATGGCGCGGCGCGCCGCAGCGACGTCGAGCGCGAAACTGCCGCCCAGCAGGTAGGGTGGCAGATGCCCGAGCACGAGATGCGCATCCGTGACCGTCGGCTCGCTGCCGCCGTTCGGGTAGCATGCGGGGCCCGGCACGGCGCCGGCGCTCGCCGGCCCGACGCTGAGCGCTCCGTCCTCGCTGACGCGCGCAAGCGAACCGCCGCCGGCGCCGATGGTGACGATATCGACCATGGGGAGCCCGACCGGCCAGTCGCCGACGCGGCCACGGGTGGTGAGCCGGGGCCGGCCATCCTCGATCAGCGTGATGTCGGCCGATGTGCCGCCGATGTCGATGGCGATCAACCGGGAGCGACCGCAGCCGCTGCCCACATAACCGGCGGCGACCGCGCCCGCTGCCGGTCCCGACAGCGCCGTCTCGATCGGCGCGCGGCGCACCGCACGCGTGCTGGTCACGCCGCCGTTCGACTTCATGATCAGCAGTGGGGCGGCGATACCTGTGGCGCCGAGGCGTCCCTCGAGCCGCGCGAGGTAGCCCGACACCACCGGCATGACGCTGGCATTGAGCAGCGTCGTCATGCTGCGCTCGTACTCGCGAAACACCGGCAGCACGCTGCTCGACAACGAGATCACCGCCGCGGGCAGCTCCGCGCGCAGGATGGCAAGCGCGCGCCGCTCATGCTCGGCATTGGCATAGCTGTGCAGCAGCACGACGGCGACCGCACCGATGCCGAGCGACTTGATCGCGCGCGCCGCGGCGCGCACGTCGGCCTCCGCGAGCGGCGCAATCTCCCGGCCGTCCGGCCCGATGCGCCCGCGCACCTCGAAGATGCGCTCGGGCGGTACCGGGCGCTTGGGCTTGATCCAGGCAAAGAGGCTCGCCCGGCGCGGCACGTCCTGCCGCCCGATCTCCAGCACATACTTGAATCCCGCGCTCGTCAGCAGTGCGGTCGCCGCGCCCTTGCCTTCCAGGATCAGGTTGGTCGCGATCGTCGTCCCGTGCAGCACGCGGCCGACGTCGGTGCTGTCGCGGCCGATGCGCTGCAGCGCCGCGGCGATGCCTTCGGCGAAGGCTCGCGCCGGGTCGTGCGGTGTGGAGGGGGTCTTGGCGGTCCACACGCGACCGCTCGCCGTATCGAGCAGGGTGACGTCGGTGAACGTGCCCCCGGTATCGACGCCGACGAGCAGCCGGCCGGCGAAGAAGCGCGCCGCGGCCGGCATCAGGCGAGCGCCCGATGGTAGCCGTGGCGATGGAACAGCTCGGCAGGCGGCCGCCGCCGACGGCGTTCCGCGGTGGCGGCAAGGTCGAGCGACCGCTGACCCCCGGTCAGAATGACGCCGTAGTGCGCAGCGGCGCTTGCCGCGTCGACGAAGCCGCCGAGCACGTCGGCGAGCACGCGCTCAGGCTCACGGTCGAATGGATGTCCCCAGCCTCCGCCCCCGCCGGTCTCGATGCGCAGGATATCGCCGCGCCGGACGATGGTGCCGTCGCTGAGTGGAGCGACAACGCGCGCGTCCGGCCGGCCCGGGTTGACGAGGCAGCGGCCGCTGCCAGCGGCATGGCCGCCGGCGACGCCCCAGGGCGGGTAGTCGACGCTGTCGATGCGCATCGACACCATGGCCTCCGGTGCCAGCACCTCGATTTCGCGGATCAGGCCGCAGCCCCCGCGCCACCGGCCCGGCCCGCCGCTGTCGGGATTGATGGCGTAGGCGAGCACGCGCACGGGAAATACCGCATCGAGGAATTCGCAGGGGAAGTTCTCCTGCGCGACGAGATAGACCGCATCGTTGCCGTCGGCATCCGGCCGGGCGCCGTAGCCGACGCCCAGGCCGTCCGACAGCAGGAACAGCTCGCCGTCCGCGTCCCGCCCCCGCAGATACCAGATCACATAGGCGCTGTGCGAGGCCATGCTGCGGCCGCCGGTTGCCACGTTCAAAAGGCCGAGGCAGGCGGCCATGTTGCGCATCATGGTGATGCCGCGCATGCCAAGCGGGGCGGGAAAATTCGGCTGTAGCACCGACCCCTGCCGGACGATCACCGCGTCGATGGCGCGCTCGACGCCGGCATTGAGGATGCACTCGGATTGCCCGAGAAGGTAGGAGCCAAGCACCATGCTCGGCACCGAAGGGTTCATCAGGAAGTTGATGGCGCCGGGGACCTGGTCGTCGCTGCAGCTGGTATCGAGCGTGATGTGCTCGGGCGTCACCGCCAGGCGGTAGCGCAGCCTGACGGGCCCATGGCCCTGGCCATCGCCGTCGATCGTCTCGGTGAAGGCGTGCTCGCCGACACCAAGCAGCGCGCCAAGCTTGCTGCGCAGCGCACGCCCGGTCTCCGCGATCAGCTGATCGCATGCGGCGCGTAGCCTGCCTCGGCCAAAGCGCGCGATCAGTTCGCCGGCGCGCCGCACGCCGAGGCGGATCGCCGCCATCGAGGCGCGGGTATCCCCGCGCACCATCTCGGGAAAGCGCGAGTTGCGGTAGAACAGGCGCAGCAGCTCCTCGACCACCACCCCTTCCCGGACGACGCGAACCGGGGGGACGATGATGCCCTCCTGGAACACGTCGGTGCAGTCGGGAGACAGCGAGCCCGGGCGCATGCCGCCGATGTCGTTAAAGTGCGCCCAGGATTGCGCGAACAAGGTGAGTTTGCCCTCGGCGAAGATCGGCGCCACGAACACCTGGTCCGGCGAATGCGATACCGCGCCGCGCGAGGCGTAGCAGTCGTTAAACCAGTAGATGTCGTCGGGGCGCATGTCGGCAAGCGGGTAGTGCTCGGTGATCGGCGCGATGACGTCGCCGAATACCGGTAAATTCGAGCCGACGACCAATCGCCCGGTGGCGTCGAACAGGGCGGCGTAGAAGTCCTTCTTCTCGCGGATGAACGGCGACATGGCCGTGCGTTCGATCACCGCCTCCATTTCGCTTTGGATGGCGCGCAGCGCGCCGCGCACGATCTGCAGGGTGACCGGGTCGACTGCGTCGGCGCATTCCGGCGTATCCATGGCAAAGCCTCGTCTTCGCGCGCGTGACAGGAAGGCGACTTTGCCGCAAGATACGGAGGCGATCGACCTCGGCGCGGCGCCATCGCGACGGTATCCTGCAATTATCGTGCAATTATCGTGCAATTGAAGCGCCACCTGGGCAATGCCGGGGGCACTTGGCGAGAGGCGCAAGGATGCTTGGCAAGGCGCGGGCCCAGGCGGAGGGTGCCGCGGGTAGGCTCGGAGGAGCGGCGATGGCAGGGAAATCCGCGCGAGCGTGCGCAGCATCCGAGGCGCGCATGCTCGCGGCGTGCATGCGTCCCGGCTATGCGGCGCTGGCGGAGGGGGAGGCGCGCTGGATGCGCAAGACGCAGCTGGTGCGCGCGCGCACTCGCCGTGCCGATGTGCGTGAGGATTGCCGGCGCGACGGCGCTGCGAGCCTCGACCGGCTCGCCTGATCGGGGGGCACGTGCGCATCCTCTACCAACTGACGAGCCCGATGGATCGCACGCTCGGCGTCGCGGAAATCGCCCGCCGCAGGCACATGCTGCAGGCGTGGGCGAGCCCGGGAACCGAGGTTGCCGCCGAGCCGATCGCAACGGGGCCCGCGGCGATCGAAAGCGCCCACGACGCCGGCCTCGTCGTTCCGGAGCTGATCCGTCTTGCACCGCTCGCCGAGCAACGCGGCTACGCGGCGCTGATCATCGGCTGTTTCAGCGATCCTGGCCTCGACGCCGTGCGCGAGCTGTTGCGCATCCCCGTGATCGGGCCGGGCGCGGCGGCGCTGCACTTGGCCGCCCAGCTCGGCACGCGGCTGTCCGTGCTGACCCCGGCCGGCCGCGGCTACGGCCGGCTGGCGGCGCGCCTGCGCCATCTCGGTATCGCCTCCCTGCTCGCCTCGGTGCGCGGCATCGGCCTTTCCGTCGTCGCGCTCGCCACCCAGGCGCCCGACGCCTTGGAGCGGGCGACAGCGGCGGCGCGTACCGCCGTCGAGGAGGACGGGGCCGACGTCCTGGTGCTCGGCTGCATGAGCATGGCGTTCCTGCCGGGCATCTGCGAGGCTCTCGGCACGCGCGTCGGCGTGCCGGTCGTCAATCCGGTGAGTGCGGCGCTGAAGACCGCGGAGGCGGTCGCAAGCATCGGGCTCGCCCACAGCAAGCGCGCCTGGCCGCCGCCGCGGCCGCAGTCGATCGCGTGAGAGACAGATTGCGTTGAGGAGAGCATCATGGCTGTCTGCAGCGGCTTGGATGGCGGAGCGTTCTTTGCATGCGCGCGCAGCATGGCGCTCGCCGTGGCGCTGGGCGCGCTGCTTGGCTCTGGCGGCCCGCTCTCGGCCGCCACGCCCGGCGTGCTGGTGTCGGGCGACAATTTGCCGGCCAACGCCGATCCGCATCAGATTTTCGACGTGCCGATGCAGCTCCTCAGCCTCAACGCCTATGACAACCTCTACCGCTACGAGGGTAATCCGCCGCAGCTGCAGCCGTGGTTGGCGCAGTCCTACAGCGTCAGCGCCGACGGCCGCACCTGGGAGTTCAAGCTGCGTCCGGGGGTCAAATTCCACGACGGCAGCACCATGTCGGCCGAGGACGTGGCCTACAGTTTCAAGCGCGTTCTGGCGCTCGGCAAGGCGCCCGCCGGCGCCTTCAAACCGGTGCTGCAGGCCGACAACGTCACGGCGCCGGACGCCTCCACCGTGCGCTTCGTGCTCGATCGACCCTACGCCCCCTTCCTTGCCGCGATTCCCATCGTCATGATCGTCAACCCACGGGTGATCGACGCGCATGTAAAGGACGGCGACTGGGGCGCCGGCTGGCTTGCCTCGCATGCGGCCGGTTCGGGCGCCTATCAGCTCGACGCCACCACCTATCGGCCGCTCGAGCGCGCCGATCTCAACAGGTTTGCGGGACATTTCCTCGGCTGGCAGGACAATCCGAAGGCGCCAAGGCAGATCGAAATCCTGCCGACGCGCGAGACCTCTACGCGCGTGCTCGCCCTGCTGCAGGGCTCCATCGACCTGACCGACAGCTACCTGCCGACCGACCAGGTGGAGCGCATCCAGAAATCCAAGGGCGTGCACGTGGAAAAGAATACCTCGATGCGCGTATTCGTGCTGCGCATGAACAACAAGAAGCCTCCCTTCGACAACCTCCATGCCCGGCGCTGCTTTGCCCATGCCTTCAACTACGACGGTTTCATCAACGAGATCCTCAAGGGCTATGCCGTGCGCAACCCCGCGCCGATGCCCAACAATCTCTGGGGCTACCCCAAGGACGTGCAGGGATACGCCTACGACTTGCAGGCCGCCAAGGCCGAGTGCGACAAGGCGCGCGCCGAGGGCGCGCCGATCGGCCGAGCGATCGAAATCCACACCCAGTCGCAGCTCGAACAGACCACCCAGGCGGCGCAGCTGCTGCAGAGCGACCTTGCTGCGATCGGCGTCAACCTCAAGATCATCAGCGACACCTGGGCCAACATCACGACCAACACCGCCAAGCCCGAGTCGACGCCGGACATGTGGGTGCACTGGGTCTCGACCTACTTCGTCGACCCGGAGAATTGGGTCGGCCAGATGTACGACAGCCAGTTCAACGGCACCTGGAAGGCTTCCTCCTGGTATGAGAACCCGCGCGTCGACGCGCTGCTGCGCAAGGCCCGCAGCGCCACCTCCGAGGCCGAGCGCCGGCCGCTGTATGAGGAGGCGACACGGCTGATCGTCGCCGACAGCCCGGACATCTGGGTGTACAACACCGTCGAGATCCGCGGCGTCTCCGACCGCGTCAAGGGCTTCCGCTTCTCGCCGGTCGGATCGGGTGGCGAGATGCGCTTCGTCGCGCTCGAGGACTGAGGTTTCGGGAGGCGGCATGCTGCGCTTCGTGCTGCGCCGGCTGCTGCTGGTCGTGCCGGCGCTGGCCGGCCTGCTGCTGCTGACGTTCTGCTTGATCCGCGTCGTGCCGGCCGATCCGGCGGCGGCGCTCGCCGGCGACAACGCGACCCCGGCGCAGATCGCCGCCATCCGCCACCAGTACGGCCTCGACCGGCCGCTGCTGGTGCAGTTCGGCATCTACCTCGGCCAGGTCGCCCGCCTCGATTTCGGCGAGAGCGCCTATTCGCGTCGTCCGGTGGTGCGCGACATCAGCGAGCGCCTGCCGGCGACGCTCGAGCTGACCATCTGCGCGTTGCTGCTCGCAACCCTGCTCGGCATCCCGCTCGGGACCATCGCCGCCGTGCACCACAACCGCTGGCCGGACGTGCTGTTGCGCGTGTTGTCGGTCGGCGGTGTGGCCATCGCCACGTTCTGGTTCGCCATCGAGCTGCAGCTGCTGTTCGCCATGCGGCTCGACTGGCTGCCGCTGCGCGGCCGCCTGAGCCCCGAGCTCGTCCCGCCGGTGGCGACGACGGGTTTCTATCTGGTCGACGGCCTGCTCGGCGGGCGCTTCGAGGTGGTGGGCGACGCGCTCAAACATTTGGCGCTGCCGGCGTGCACGCTGTCCCTCGGCGGCGTGGCGACGATTGCCCGCTTCACCCGCGCCGGCGTGCTCGAGACGCTGCAAAAGGACTTCGTCGCCTATGAGCGGGCAATGGGCTTCCCGCGCCGGGCGCTGATCTGGAAATTCGTGCTGCGCAACTCGGTGGTGGCGGCCGTCACGCAGATCGGCCTGCTGTTCGGCGGCCTGATCGCCGGGGCGGTGGTCGTCGAGACGATCTTCGACTGGCCGGGCATCGGCGTGTACACCGTGCAGGCCATCCTCACCGCCGACCATAAGGTGATGCTCGCCGTGACGCTGTTGATCGGCGTCATCTATGCCGCGGTCAACCTGCTGGTCGACGTGCTGCACGGCCTGCTCGACCCGCGGCTGCGGGAACAGCGCTGATGCGGGTGCTCGCCAGGCTCGCCACGAAGCTCGCCAGGGACAAGCCAGCGCTGCTCGGCGCCATGATCGTGCTGCTGATCGTCGCGGTGGCGGTGCTCGCCCCGGCGCTCGCACCGCACCCGGAAGACGTTTCCGCCTCGCATCTGCTGCTGCGCCTCAAGCCGCCGAGCGCCGCGCACCCCTTCGGCACCGACAACCTCGGCCGCGACATCCTCTCGCGCGTCATCCTCGGTACGCGCGGGGCGCTGGCCGTGGCGCTGATGGTGGTCGGCATTGCGCTGCTAATCGGGGTGCCGCTCGGGCTGGTCGCCGGCTACTATCCGGGCTGGATCTCGGAAGCGATCATGCGCACCAGCGACGTGTTCCTCGCCGTTCCGCAGCTCGTTCTCGCGCTGGCGCTGGCGCAGTTGCTGGGCCCGAGCCTCAGAAGCGCGATGCTGGCGCTGACCCTGACCTACTGGCCGTTCTTCACCCGCGTCGTCTACGCCGAGGCGCGGCGGCTCCGGGCCGCGCTGTTCATCGACGCGCTGCAATGCCTTGGCGCCACCGGGCCGCGCGTGCTGTTTCTGCACGTGCTGCCGAACTGCGCCTCCCCGATCATCGTGCGCGCAACCATCGGCATGGGCTTCACGATCCTGGTCGCCGCGGTGCTGGGCTTTCTCGGCATGGGCGCGACCCCGCCGGATCCGGATTGGGGGCTCGCCATCGCCGAGAGCCGGCAGTACCTGCCGGATGCCTGGTGGTTTTCGACCTTCCCAGGCCTTGCGATCTTCTTCACCGTGCTCGGCTTCAACCTGCTCGGCGACGGCATCAGCGACCTCGTCGATCCACGCCTGAGGCGGTCGCGATGAGCCCGCCGGCCGTGCGCGAGATCAAGGCGCTCAGGCTGACGGTCGACACCGAGGAGGGCCTCGCCCAGATCCTCGACCACGTCGAGCTGACGCTACCCCGTGGACGCATTCTCGGCGTGGTCGGCGAATCCGGCTGCGGCAAGTCGACGTTGGCGCGCGCCATTCTCGGCATCCTGCCGCAGGGCAGGTGCGCGGTCGGCGGCGAGATCGTCTTCGAGGGGGAGAACCTGCTCGCCCTCGGCGAGCGGGAGCTGACGCGGCGCGTGCGCGGTCGGCGCATCGGCTTCATCCCGCAGGACCCCTACCTTGCGCTCAACCCGGTGTTCACGGTCGGCGCGCAGCTGCTGCCGGTACTGCGCTGGCACGCGCCGGCGCGCCGTGCCGGCGCGCGCCGCCGCCGCGACCGTCTGGTCGAGCTTTTGCACCGGGTACGGATCGCCGAGCCGGAGGCCGCCCTCGAGCGTTATCCGCACGAGTTCTCCGGCGGCCAGCGCCAGCGCCTGATCATTGCCGGCGCCCTCGCCTGTCAGCCGGCGCTGATCATCGCCGACGAACCGACCGCCTCGCTCGATGCAACCCTGCAGATGCAGATCCTCGGCCTGTTGCGGTCGCTGGCGGCCGAGTTCGACCTCGCCATGCTGTTCGTCACCCACGACTTCGGCGCCGTCGCCGAGCTGTGCGACGACGTGACGGTCATGTACGCGGGGCAGACGGTGGAGGCCGGCAGCGTCGGCGACGTGCTCTCGGCGCCGAGCCATCCATACACGCGCGCGCTGCTCGACTGTCATCCCGATCGCGCCGGCGCGCTCACGGGCATACCGGGGCAGGTCGCCTCGCCGCTGGCGCCGCCGCCGGGTTGCCGCTTTGCCCCGCGCTGCCCGCAGGTCGCGCCCCGGTGCAGCACCCGGCGCCCGCGGCTGGTCGGCACCGCGCCGGCCCACAAGGTCAACTGTCGCCTCGCCGAAGAGGGGCCGCGGCCATGAGCGCGCCCGCCGCCATCCTCGAAGCGCGCGACCTGCTGGTGCTGCTCGGCGCCGGCAGGCGCTGGTCGCGGGCGGCGCGCGCGCCCGTGACCGCCGTCGCCGGCGTCTCGCTGACGCTGAACGCAGGCGAGACGCTCGGCCTGGTCGGGGAATCCGGGTGCGGCAAGACCACGCTCGCGCGCACGCTGCTCGGCATCCAGCGCGAGCATGCCGGCTCCATCATCGTCGACGGCCGGCTCGCCAGCGGCCTGCCCCCGGCCGCCGCGCGCGAGCAGCGGCGCGCCATCCAGTATGTGCACCAGGATGCCGGTGCCGCCCTCGACCCGTGGTGGCGCATCGGCGCCATCCTCGAGGAAGCACTGATCATCGACGGCCGCATTGGGGCTGCCGCGCGCCACCAGAAAATCGCCGCGATCCTGGCTGCGGTCGGTCTCGAGCCGGCAGTTGCGTCGCGCTACGTGCACGAACTTTCCGGCGGGCAGCTGCGCCGCGTGGCGCTCGCGCGCATTCTGCTGCTCGAGCCGCGCATCGTCATTCTCGATGAGCCTACCTCCGGCCTCGATCTCTCCGTGCAGGCAACCGTGCTCGGCCTGCTCGCCGGGTTGCAGGCCCGCCTCGGACTGACCTATCTGCTGATTTCCCACGATCTGTCGGTGGTCGCGCGCATGTGCGAGCGCGTTGCCGTCATGTACCTTGGACGCATCGTCGAGATCGGGCCGCGCGCGGCGATCTTCTCGCTGCCGCGCCACCCCTATACCCACGCCCTGCTCGCGGCCGCGCCGCGCCTGTTGCCGCGGCCGCCGCGCGCGCGTGCCGAGGGAGTGCTCGAGGGCGAGCCGCCGACCGCGCGCCAGCCGCTGGGCGGATGCGCCTTCCGCGGCCGCTGCCCGCATGCGCAGCCGGCGTGCGCGGCGAGCATCCCCGCGCTCGAGCCGGTCGCCTCCGCGCACGAGGTTGCCTGCCGACGCTGGCGCGAATTGCCTTGCACCGCCCCGGCGACCGGCGTGGCGTCGAGCGCGCCCGCGGCTGAGGCTCAACCGCGGATATGATCAGCCAGCGGATGGATTGCCAAACTCCGGCCCGAGCGGGCGCAGGCGCACCCCTGGCCGCAGGCGCCGGTAGGGGTAATCGGCGGGATCGGCGCGGTAGCCTCCGGGGGC
>JBPYEF010000023.1:0-2574 GCA_051985875.1 Hyphomicrobiaceae bacterium | reverse complement strand
TCGGGGCCCAGCGCCACACGCGCCGCGCCCGTCAGCGTTGCGAAGCTGGCGAGCAGTTCGGGGCTCTCTGCATCGGCGAGCGCCAGGGCGTCGGCGAGCACCAATCGGCCCTCGGCGTCGGTATTGCCGATCTCGACCGTGCTGCCGGCGCGGCTCCTCAGCACGTCTCCCGGGCGCATGGCGTTGCCGGCAATGCTGTTCTCGGCGGCGGGAATGAGAATGCGCAAGCGCACGTCGAGCCCGCGTGCCATCACCATGTGTGCGAGCGCCAGCACGCTCGCCGCTCCGCCCATGTCCTTTTTCATCAACAGCATGCCTGCGGCGGGCTTGATGTCGAGCCCACCGGTGTCGAAGCAGATCCCCTTGCCGACCAGGGTCACGCGTCGCGCGCTCGGGCTGCCCCAGCACAGCTCGAGCAACCGCGGCGGGCGGGTGCTCGCCCGCCCGACGGCATGCAGCATGGGGAAGTCGTGGGCCAGCGCATCGCCGACGACGCTTGCCGCCTCGGCGCCGTGGCGCTGCGCAAGCTTTAGCACTTCGCCCTCCAGCTCTTCGGGTCCAAGCGCGTTCGCTGGCGTATTGATGAGATCGCGGCCGAGCCATACCCCCTCGATCAGGGCGAGCGCGC
Organism: Hyphomicrobiaceae bacterium; assembly: GCA_051985875.1. Lineage (GTDB taxonomy): Bacteria > Pseudomonadota > Alphaproteobacteria > Rhizobiales > Hyphomicrobiaceae > AWTP1-13. The sequence goes on along the minus strand of JBPYEF010000023.1, from coordinate 1,946 downwards.
CCTGCCGGTCGACGCCTTCCGGCGTCACGAGGCGCGCGCGCTGCGTGGCGGTGGCGCGCGACTTGTAGTGCTGGAAGCGATAGGCGCCGAGACCCCAGGCGACGGCGGCGAGCCCTGGGTCAGGGACGGCGTCTGCAAGACGGTAGAGCCCGGGGGGCAGCGCGCCTGCAAGGGCCCCGAGCGCGAGCTCCGGCCGCTCCATGGGGTCAGCGTTGTCGGCGCCGATGCCGAGCACGACGCCGCCGAGGCGACCGTCGGGGGTCGGCAGCAGCACATGGCTCGAGCGTGCTCCCGTGAACCCCTGCGCTGCTACCCAGGTTTTCTGCGCCTCGCTCAGGGGAGCCGTGCGCAGGAAAGCGGCATCGCGGGCAAGCCAGATCGCAACCGCATGTCGGGCCTCGCCAGCGGGCGTCAGCAGAGAAGCGGGGTCGATTGCGGGCGCCGAGGGATCGTGACTCATTTTCCGTGGCCGAGCTCGGAGAGTTGTCGCAAATGTGCGCCACGGTGTGCAGCCGGGGGGCGCATTTTCGCGCATTATCGGGGGTGCTTGCGCCCTTGACAATTCCGCACCATCGCCGGCTGCAAGGGGGCGCGCAAATGGTCGCCGCGGCGGGAGACACAGGACCATGACCTACACGCTGGTGATCGGCAACAAGGCGACGTCGAGCTGGAGCCTGAGGCCGTGGCTCGCCATGCAGCACATCGGCGTGGCCTTCCGCGAGATCCCCATCGCCCTGCGCACACCCGAGACGCGGTCACAGATCCTCCGCTATTCGCCCTCCGGGCACGTTCCGGCGCTGCTGCTCGGCGACGGGCAGGTGATCTGGGAAAGCCTGGCGATCCTGGAATTCCTCGCCGAGGCGCACCCCGAGGCCGGGCTGTGGCCGCGCGCGGCTGAAGCGCGCGCGCGCGCCCGTTGCGTGGCAATGGAAATGCATGCGGGATTTGCGGCGCTGCGGCAGCACTGCCCGATGCAGATTGGCGCGCACACGCCGCTCGCCGCGCTGCCGGACGCCGTCTCGGCGGACGTGCGTCGGATCGTCGCCCTGATCGCCGATTGCCGCCGCAAGTCCGCCGCGGCCGGGCCGATGCTGTTTGGCGCCTTCACGGCCGCCGATGCCATGTACGCTCCCGTGGCGACGCGTTTTGCCACCTACCTTCCGGACCTTCGACCCTATGGCGACGACGGCACGGCGCAAAGCTACGTCACCGCCATCCTCGCCCTGCCCGCCATGGTCGCCTGGGCCGCCGCAGCGCGGCGCGAAGCCGTGACGTCGTGAGGGCTTGGACGGATTGCGCGCATTGTCGACGTCGCCGCTTTGCAGCCGATCCCCATGCGATTGGAAGGCACCCGAGGTGTCGTTACCCGCAGAGGGTCCTCGCCGGATTCTCGCTGCGCGCCCGCCCCAGCGCGGCCGCCGCAGACGCCGGGTTCGCAGCGCCCTTACATATCCTGGCCGAACAGGCGGAGGAGCGTCGGCACGGTGAGCAGCAGGGCCGATAGCAGCCAAACCGCCAGGGAACCGGGCGTGCTGTCGGGCAAGCCGCGCCAGCGCTCATAGAGCGCCGCGGGGATGCCGGCGACCAGCAGGGTCAGCAGAGAAACCATCAGCGACGTCAGGTAATAGTAGACATCGGGGTGAACCGGCATGCCCTTGGCGAAGCTGTAGAGGTAGAACGACGCCGCATCGAAGAGGGGCGATGCGTCGCAGCCGTTGACCATGGCGAGAGCGAGCGTCGCCCCGAGTGGCAGCCAGCGCGTCAGAAACCTGATCAAGGTGGAGCGGTGCGCGTGCATAGATTGTTCGGCCCCGTTCGCTACGCCTCACATTGCGCCACGACGCAGCATGGCCATGAGGGCCGTGATCTGCAACAGGGCGATGCGCGCCGTGAGTAGCCAGAAGATGGCGCAGGCCGTGAGCAGCGCCCCCGGCACCACCCGGGGC